>JAFZDR010000138.1 GCA_017561105.1 Alistipes sp.
GTTGTGATAAGTATTATTCTCGCCTTCTATAGCACAAAGTCGGAGTTCGATGCCAATTTGGCAAATAGCAACTATATGAGCAGCGAGCAGCGAGCAGATATGGCCTATTTCCAATCTATTCTTGCCAAGACCGACTCGAATATGCGCAGTGTATATGTGCTCGCCTCGGGCGAGAATTTCGAGCAGGCACTATGCGAGAATAGTGCGGTAGTTCCTCATATAGAACGACTTGTAGATGAGGGTATAGTATCGAGCTATCGCGGAGTTTCGCAGTTCCTGGTATCGAAAGAGGAGCAGGTGCAACGCCTCGAGATGTGGCGTACCTTTGTGAATAAGCACTACACCACGCTAACTAAGGAGTTGCACCAGAGCGCTATGCGATGCGGCTTCTCGGAGAGATCGTTTGCAAGCTTTGATAGCCTTGTAGCCAATAGCGCACAGCTACAACCTCAGGACATAGAGTATTTCGCACCACTGACAAAGTTGCTGTTTAGCCAGAATGTAACATTTGTCAAGGAACGCAATCGAGCCTACATCGTAAACACACTGAATGTACCATCCGAGCAGGTTGAGAGTGTCAAGTCGCACTTCGCAAACAGCTTCGATGTCGAGGGTATGAATAGTGCGCTCGCAAACAACTTGTCCGATAACTTCAACTATATCGGTTGGGCCTGCTCACTTATCGTATTCTTCTTCCTGTGGTTCTCCTTCGGAAGAGTTGAGCTGGCTATCATCTCGTTTATCCCTATGGCTGTAAGCTGGGTGTGGATACTCGGTATTATGGCGTTGGTAGGGGTTAAGTTCAATATCGTAAATGTGATATTGGCAACATTTATCTTTGGCCAGGGTGATGACTATACGATATTTATGACCGAAGGCTGCCAGTACGAGTATCGCCACGGACGACCAATCCTCAACTCCTACAAGAGCAGCATTCTGCACTCGGCACTGATTATGTTTGTCGGTATCGGCACACTGATAATATCGAAACACCCCGCAATGCGTTCACTTGCCGAGGTTACAATCATCGGTATGGTGTCGGTGCTGCTTATGTCGTATATGATTCCGCCACTTCTTTTCAGATGGCTGACAACCAAGAATGGGGTAGTGCGCCCTCATCCTATCACCCTTGCAACGCTTCTCTTTGGCGAGCCGAAGGAGGCTGCTAAGCGCGTACAGGGACGATATATCTACAAGAGTAGAGAGATTATGCGCAGTGTGTCGGCCAATCTCAAGGCCTTCGATGCGAATATGCCACTGTCGCGTGACGAGCAGGGCAATCTGCTCTTCGAGGATAAGGGCTATGGCGAGCAGGCTATGCTTGTTGCCCTTACACATCCCGAGGCGGTGGTTATGGCGCATATGTCGGATGCGGAGCGATGCGAAATTGCGACCATTGCCGCAAAAGATTTTGTCAATAATATAAAATTCTACATATAGGATATGAAAGAGCGTATTTTAGAACTTTTAACAGAGGCGCTTCCGGCAGTCGATTTCGAGGCCGACTTCCTGTTCGGCGAGTTGGACTCGTTGGGAATAGTTACCATCTTTGTAGTTCTTGCAAAGGAGTATAATGTGTCGTTCGATGCATTGGATGCAACCCCGAAGAACTTCAGATCGTTAGACTCCATCGTTAAGATGGTGGAGCAGAAGAGAGCAAACGCCTAAAACCTTAATACTATGACACTCGAACAGAGTATTGCCCACTACGCCGAGGTTGCACCCGATAGGGCAGCCGCAGTGTGTGCCGAGGATGCAATAAGCTACTCGGAACTTTGGAATAGAATTATTTGCCGTGCCGACGAGTTGCGCACAATGGGACTTGAGGAGCATCGTCCCTATGTTTTTCGTGCATCGCAGAATATCGACTTTTTGGTCACCTATTGTGCGATACACCACGCAAAGGCTATTGCTGTACCTCTGGAGCATAAAGCTACCGAGGAGAGCTTTCAGGCTATAAAAAATGAGGTTGAGGGGTGCACCTTTACCGACGATATTGTGGATGTTCTCTACACTACGGGCACCACGGGCAAGTCAAAGGGTGTGATGTTGTCGGAGAGGGCTCTCGTGTCGTGTACAGATAACTTTATTGCCGATCTCCACTTCTCGGAGGAGCTGCTCTTTATAATAAGCGGTCCGCTGAACCATATCGCCTCGCTCTTTAAGATACATCCGACACTGAGTGCGGGCGGAACAGTCTGTATCCTCGATGGCTTGAAGGATATGAATGCCTTTTTCGAGGTCTTCGACCGACCTTTCAAGAAGGTTGCAACATTCCTTGTGCCGGCAAGTATTCGACTTATTATGCAGTTGGCATACGATAAGTTGTGCGCTGTGAGCGACAAGATAGACTTTATCGAGACAGGTGCTGCACCAATCACCAAGCAGGATATGGAGCTGCTCAGCAAGGCACTCCCGAACTCTCGTCTGTACAACACGCTCGGCGGAACAGAGATTGGTGCCGTATGTACATACAACTTCAACGACGGCCGATATATGGAGGGCTGTATAGGCCGACCTATGAAAAACTCCGTAATCGAGATATCGGAGGAGGGCGGTCTTGTGGTGTCGGGCCCAACTATTATGAGCGGCTATGTTGCTGACGAGCAGAGTACACGCCAGGTGCTTAAGGATGGTAAGATCTACACATCCGACCTCGGCTTTGTGGATGAGGAGGGTTTAATTCATCTTAAGGGTCGCCAGGGCGATGTCATAAACATCGGAGGATTTAAGGTTGCTCCGTCGGAGGTTGAGGCTGCGGCAATATCTCATCCCGAGATAAAGGATTGCATCTGTATTGCCGCTACTCATCCGGTTATCGGTCCTGTACTTAAGCTGTTGTTTGTGCCAAGTGACGGTTGTGAGCCTAAGGCACCGACCATTGCTCGCCACATTAAGTCGTTGCTCGATCCGCATAAGGTGCCAACCTACTACGAGGCGGTGGAGAGCATCCGTCGCACCTACAACGGAAAGTTGGATAGAAAGTATTATAAGAACTAACTAAAACCTAAAGATATATGAGTTGTTTCTTGAGCAAACTCTTCAAAAAGAGTCGCACCTACAAGGTGTATGGTCCTCAGGGTGGTCTCGACATCAAATGCACCTTGCCTGAAGGCTTCAATACAGCCACCGATCGTTGCCCGATGGTGATACTTATGCACGGATTTATATCGAGCAAGCGCATGCCTCCGATCTCGTTCCTGACAGGAGCATTGACAAAGGCGGGTTATGCGACTATAAGCTTCGATTTCAATGCTCACGGTAAGAGCGAGGGCGAGTTTATAAATATGACTCTCGGTAGCGAAATTCAGGATGCAAAGGCTATCTACGACTATGTCTGCGCCCTTCCTTATGTTAGTGATGTGGCATTTCTTGGCCACTCGCAGGGCGGTGTAATTGCAGGAATGTTGGCCGGCGAGTTGGAGGAGTTGGAGCGCAAGCCAAAGTGTTTGGTGCAACTTGCTCCGGCTGCAGTGTTGAAGGATGATGCACTTGCAGGTCAGTGTATGGGCAAAAAGTACGATGCCAAGAATCCGCCTGAGTTTGTGAATGTGTTCTTCCACAAGTTGGGCCGAAAGTTTATCCTCGAGGCGCAGAATATGCCGATATACGAGCAGAGCCGTAAATATAGCGGTAAGGTCTGCCTGGTGCACGGTACAAATGATAAGATTGTTCCTCTGGAGTATAGCCAGAGATATCACGAGGCGTATGGCGATAGTCAGCTCCATGTTATTGAGGGCGAGAGCCACTTTATGACAAAGTGCAAGGAACAGTGGGTTGATCTGGTTGTAGCCTTCTTGAATGATAATCTGCGATAGTGCAGGGTAGTGGTAAAAAATGACAGAAAAAAGGTGCAAGTCATATCGACCTGCACCTTTTTCTTATCCCTACTCGGAATTATTTAGCATTAGCGCGGATACTGTACATATCGTAACCAACCTCGCGGATGCCGTCGATAGTGCCGTAGTATGGAGTGTCGCAAATGTCGGTGAAGCCCACCTGCAAGTTCTCGCCATCGAAGCGGCCTGTTGCCGACTGATCCGAGAATTGGTGCCAGTGTGTACCTACAATCTGTGGGTGCTCCAATGCCGAGCGAACATACGCTGCATACGCCTCGCCACGCTCCTTCTGATTCTCCACGCGGATCAATGAGTGGTGGAACAGACCCTGATTCATTGTACCGAAGTGGAACTCGCCAATAATCATCGGCTTATCGATACCCTCAGGCTGACGATAGTCCGAAAGGGTGAAGTTGTACATATTGTGGCTGATAGCGTCGCTATATTGCGAACCGATACGCAATGCGTTAGGATTTGATGAACGACCTGCATAGCGGCAACCGAGGTACAACACGCCCGGTGCATACTCGTTGAATACCTCGCGGATATTGCGGAAGTAACCGTGGATGATGAGGTTGTTGAACTCCACCAAGTCGGCACTTGCCTGCTTTGGCAAATCCTTGGTGTTTGCGAGCAATGCGTTCCACGATGCAAACGATGTACCCCACACTGCATTCAACTTCGCAATTTTGCCATACTTAGCCTTGTAGTGCTTTACAAGCTCGCGCTTAACAGCAGCGGTTGCAGGATTCTTTGCAGCCTTCTCTGCGAGGTAGCTCTCACCTCCCCACTTCAACTCGTTATCCACGAACAAACCTACCAAGTAAGGGTCATTCAGCTCCTTCTTGCGTGCAGAGAGCTGTGCGATAAGCTCCTCCTTGAACGACTTGTCGAATGGATCCGAAATCTGCCACCACAAACCGCCTGTTCCGTCGATTGGTGCCGAATGAATCTCCAAACGCTCGATATATGGGGTCTTTGACATAAGGCATATATCCTTATCCGACGAGTTTGCGATGGTATTCAATCCCCAGCTGCGAAGACGACGGTGCGCCATCTCACCATACTTCTCCAAGTAGTTCTCGCCATACTTGCGGTAGATGTTTGCCGAAGAGAAGTCGTAAGTCTCCTTATGGCCACGCTGTGTGTAGTAAGGCTTGAGGAGCGCATCGTGAGTGTAGTAGAACTTCTCATACTCGCTGCCCTGCTCAGGCAAAGCCTCGTAGTAGAACTTGCGGTTGTCGATTGGGGTTACAGCGCACGAAGGTGTTACGCGGACTACACCGTGCGACCACCAAAGGCAGCCCTCCGGATCGACAAACCACCACTTGCCATCCACCTTCTTGAGGTAGA
>JAFZDR010000139.1 GCA_017561105.1 Alistipes sp.
AGGATGGTGTCTACACCACGAGTCTTGTCGTTAATTTCATCGTTAATCTCGATGCCGAGGAACTCCATATTGTGCGATACCCAACGACGCAAGTCATTCGAGTTCTCGCCTACGCCACCTGTAAAGATGAGCAAGTCGATACCACCCATCAAAGCTGCGTACTTACCAACATACTGCTTTACGCGGTCGTAGTACATATCGCGAGCAAGGATTGCACGCTCGTTACCAGCCTCGTATGCATCGTCGATATCGCGCATATCGCTCGATACGCCCGATACAGCCTCTACACCCGACTTCTTGTTAATCATTGTGTTAATCTCAGCAAAGTTCATACCCTCCTTCTCGGCGATATAGAGAACTGCGCTTGGATCAACATCGCCGCAACGAGTACCCATCATCAAACCGTCAACCGGCGAGAAGCCCATTGAAGTGCAATACGACTTACCATTCAAGACTGCAGTTACCGAACCACCGTTACCTACATGGCAAGTAACAATCTTCGAATTCTCGAGATCAAGACCGCAGAACTCTGCACCACGCTTTGCAACAAACTTGTGGCTTGTTCCGTGGAAACCGTAACGACGAACGCGATACTTCTCGTAATACTCCATTGGGAGTGCATAGAGGTAGTTGCGTGCAGGGATTGACTGGTGGAACGAAGTGTCGAATACTGCAACCTGAGGAACCGATGGCAACACCTTCTCGATTGAGAGAATACCCTCCAAGTTTGCAGGGTTGTGCAATGGAGCGATTGCGAACAACGAGCGAATCTTCTCCTTAGCCTCCTCTGTAACAACGCAGCTGTCTGCGAAGAACTCACCACCGTGAGCTACACGATGGCCTACCGCCTTAACCTCATCGAGCGAAGCGATAACGCCATGCTCAGGATTTGTCAAAGCCTCCAATACAAGGCTGATACCTGTAGTGTGATCTGCAATTGGCTGGTGGAGGTGGAAATTCTCCTTACCAACAGGCTTGTGAACGAGGTCACCCTCTGCCAAACCGATACGATCTACAATACCTTTTGCGAGCAATTTGTGAGCAGCAGCCTCTACATCAAGCACCTGATACTTAATCGATGAGCTACCGCAATTCAATACTAAAATAACCATTATTCTACTATTTTTAGGATTTGTTTTCGATATTGCCACAAAGATATAAAAATAAACGCAAAATGTAAAACTTTTTACAAGTAAAAAACGGCAAAGAATTGCTTTGAATAAAGATTGTAGAAAAAACAAGCGACCCTGCATCTCTGCAAGGTCGCCCATAAATCAGTTATTCAGTTAAAAAGTGTAGATTGCACGCACCTCGTTCGCATTATCTTTGTTGTAGTAACGCCACTCCCCCTCCACCATATGCAGCAGATAGGCATAACTATAGGTCGATTCTGTCGATGACCAAAGCCACTCTCCGAGCTGAGCAGCCTCTTGCGCTACCAGAACCTCATTAACAACAAGCTTCTGATTATACAACTCCTGGAGCTCGTAATAAGCCGGCAAATACCAGCCCGTTCCACGATCCGAACACCACTTAAAAGCGGGATATTTACTACTCCAAGAACTTCTGGCCTTTATCACGGCCATATTATTTGCGCCATTGTGCCAATCATCAGCAGATGTCGCAACATACTCGGTACTATATTTCGACGAGGTAGTCGCATTTGTCGACACCAATTTTATCATATTATTATCGATATAGAACACCACACCCTTCGTCTTATTCACGGTCATAACATCGCCAATTTTGCAGCCGCAAGCGCCCTGATTAACGGTTATAACGACACCCTCTTTCCCATACTTTTCGCTATAGATTTTTACCTCCGCATTGCGGACCTCATAGTTGCTGTTTGCCGCAACTACGACCTTTGCACCATCGGCAGTTTGACTACATTTCAACCAACTTGAGGTAATTTCTATATCGTATTCAAAATTAGCAACTACCGATATTGTTTTTGTTACGCCTTTATAGTCGGATTCAACCGATGTTACACTTCCTATTTCGAGCGAAGGAGTCGCAACTCTTTGGACAATTTCCAACTCTGCAGATAGGCCAAATTCTCCATTTTTTACAACGATTTTCCCTTTGCGTTCAGCCCCCTCTTCATTGAGTGCAACACCGAACGACAACTCCTCCGAACCCTCTGCTCCGGTGCTCTTCTCTAAAGTAATCCAAGAGGCGTCACACTCCGCCTCCCATGAGCACTCCGCCACGACCGACACAGTGTAACTATTCGCTGCAACCTCCGCATCAACAGCCTGCTGTGAGAGCACTATTTGAGAGCGAGTCACCGCGCTATCATCCCCGCTTCCGCCATAATTTGGCGTCTCGCAAGCATTAAAGCAAAGAGCACTCGCAAAGGCCGCCAACAAGAATACATATCGTTTCATAACTGACATTTTCACTATTTTGTACTACAAATTTAGCAACTAATTCCGAAAACTGCAATAATTCTTAACTCTTAATTCTCTATTCTCAATTATATTTGCTATTTTTGCACAAAAATAGAGATACTGCTATGAGAATAGTTGCACCATCAATACTTTCTGCCGATTTTGGCAACCTCGAACGCGACATCAAGATGATTGATCGTTCGGCTGCCGAGTGGGTGCATATCGATGTTATGGACGGAGTTTTCGTACCCAACATTTCATTCGGTTTTCCGATATTAAAGTATGTGCGCAAAGCGACCGAGAAGCCATTAGATGTCCATCTGATGATTGTAGAGCCGGAGCGATATGTGAAGCGCTTTGCAGAAGCCGGAGCAAACTATGTAACATTTCATCACGAGGCTTGCGCAGATCCTCGCGCCGCAATCGCAGAGATTAAGGCTGTGGGAGCCAAGGCCGGTGCAAGCATTAAGCCCGCAACACAGGTAGAGGAGATCTTCGACTACCTCGGCGAGTTGGATATGGTCTTGGTAATGAGCGTAGAGCCCGGATTTGGAGGACAGTCGTTTATGCCACACTCCCTCGACAAAGTGCGAGCTTTGCGCAAGGAGATTGACGAGAAGGGCTACAACTGCCTGATTGAGATAGATGGCGGTATCTCGGCAAAGAATGCCCGAGAGGTGTTCGACGCAGGAGTTGATGTAATAGTTGCGGGCTCTTCGGTATTTAACGCCGAGGACCAGGAGCAGGCGATAACAGATATTTTGAACGCATAATGATTTCGATAGATAATCTCACCGTAAGTTTTGGCGGCTGGACGCTGTTCGACGGCATTTCATTTCTTGTAAATCCGAAGGAGCGTATCGGACTTGTCGGCAAAAACGGAGCGGGAAAGACCACAATACTCAAACTTATTGCAGGACTGCAACAGCCTACATCAGGCGCAGTAACAAAGACTGCAGACTGCACTATCGGCTACCTGCCACAACAAATGCAGGTGGCTGACACCACCACCCTTCTTGCCGAGACAGCAAAGGCTTTCGAGGAGGTATTGGCAATTGAGGCTGAAATTGAGCGACTCACAAACGAGATTGCCGTTCGCACCGACTACGAGAGCGAGGAGTACGAGAAGTTATTGCACCGCTTGAACGATGCAAACGACCGCTACCACATTCTTGGCGGTGATACCCGTGACGCCGACATCGAAAAGACGCTACTCGGTCTTGGTTTCCGTCGCGAGGAGTTCGATAAGCCTACACGCGAGTTCTCGGGCGGTTGGCGTATGCGTATCGAGTTGGCAAAGTTGCTTTTGCGTCGCCCTTCGATATTCCTGCTCGATGAGCCTACCAACCACCTCGATATCGAATCTATCCAGTGGTTAGAGGAGTATCTCAAGAACTACAATGGCGCAGTATTGTTGATTTCGCACGACCGCGCATTCCTCGACAATGTAACAACACGCACAATCGAGCTTTCGTTGGGCAAGATTTACGACTATAAGGTGCCATATTCGCACTTTGTAACCCTTCGTGCCGAGCGCAGAGCTCAGCAGTTGGCTGCATACCAGAATCAGCAGCGTCTTATCGAGAAGAGCGAGGAGTTTATCGAGAAGTTCCGCTACAAGCCTACAAAGTCGAATCAGGTACAGTCGCGCATCAAGCAGCTCGACAAGTTGGAGCGTATCGAGGTTGAGGAAGAGGATTTGGCAACTCTCAACATAAAGTTTCCACCAGCCCCGCGCTCGGGTCAGATTGTTGCCGACATCAAGGGCGTAGGCAAGGCTTTCGGCGATCACCGCGTATTCTCAGGGGCCGAGTTCACCATCCACAAGGGCGACAAAATCGCACTCGTAGGCCGCAATGGCGAGGGAAAAACCACCTTTGCGCGTATGTTGATTGGCGAATTGGAGCAGTCGGAGGGCGAAATAAAGATTGGCGCAAATGTCAGCATAGGTTACTATGCACAAAATCAGGACGATTTGATGAATGGCGATTTCACCGTCTATGACACGCTCGACAGAGTGGCTGTGGGTGATATTCGCACTCGTTTGCGCGACATTTTGGGTGCGTTCCTGTTCTGCGGCGAGGATATTGAAAAGAAGGTAAAGGTTTTGTCGGGAGGAGAGCGTTCACGCTTAGCTATGGCGCGTATGATGCTCGAGCCGCACAACCTATTGATTCTCGATGAGCCCACCAACCACATGGATATGCGCTCGAAGGATATTCTCAAGACTGCATTGCAGAAATTCGACGGTACAGTGGTTGTTGTATCGCACGATCGTGAATTCCTCGACGGCATCGTAGATAAGGTTTACGAGTTCCGTGACGGTGGCGTACGCGAATATCTTGGTGGTATCTACTACTTCCTCGAGAAGCGCAAGATTGAGAGTTTGCGCGAGATTGAGCGCAAATCCCCTACTGCAACAGCAGCGAAGAGCGAGCCTGCATCGACCGGCAAACTCTCCTACGAGCAGAAGAAGGAGCAGGAGAAGTTACTCCGCAAGTTGCGCAAGAATGTAGAGCAGATCGAGAGCGAATTGGCGGGCGTAGAGCAAAAGATTGCCGAGTATGATGCCCGCTTTACAATGGCAACCGAGTACAACGCCGAGGATTACAAGGCGTACGATGAATTGAAAGAGCGCTACGACCACCTGATGCACGAGTGGGAGAAGGCGTCGTATGAAGTAGAAATAACCGAACAACAATAAAATGGAAAATATCGTTTTTGGAATTCGCCCCGTAGCAGAGGCTATCGAATCGGGCAAGCAGATTGAGAAGATTTACATCCGCAAGGGTGCTGAGGGTCAGTTGATGACTGATTTGAAGGACCTCTGCTATCG
>JAFZDR010000140.1 GCA_017561105.1 Alistipes sp.
ACGATGGGCTGGTGTGAGCAACAAGTTACGTGACGAACGAGCCAAACCGTCAAAGTCGCGGATAATCGGGCAGTCGATAATCTCGATATTGTAGCCGAGTTGTGCCACCATAGCACGAATTACGGCAATCTGCTGAAAATCCTTCTCGCCAAAGTATGCGCAGGTAGGATTTACGATATCGAACAAGCGCGAAACAACCTGAGCTACGCCGTTGAAGTGGCCCGGACGGGTTGCTCCCTCCATAACCTTATCTACAAGACCGAAGTCGAACACTCGGGTATCAGGCTCGGGATAGATCTCCTCAACCGAAGGGAAGAGTACCAAATCGACGCCCGCCTTCTCGAGCATTGCTGCATCAGCCTCGGGTGTACGAGGATAGTTGCGCAAATCGTTCTTGTCGTTAAACTGTGTAGGGTTTACGAATACGCTCGTTACTACTACATCGCACTCCTTGCGAGCTCGCTCTACGAGTGAGATATGACCCTCGTGCAACGCACCCATAGTGGGCACGAAACCTATCTTTTTGCCTTGGTGCTGAGCGAGTTCCTCGCGCAACGCCTTTACTGTTGATACTGCTTTCATCTTTGGGTATTAATTCTTGTGGGCGCAAAGATAGTAAAACAAACGGAAAACAAAAAAGAGAAAACCGAAAACTTTGTTTTCTGTTTTACATTTTCGCTTTTTGCATTGAGAAATGCGCATTTTTTTACTTTTCGCCCTCCCCCTTGTAAATCCGAAAATTGTTACTAAATTTGCTCTATAGTTTTTTAAGATGAGCATATGAAAAGAGCGTTTTTATTGTTGCTGAGCGCAGTCTCGCTGATGTTTGCGAGCTGCGGACACGAGGATGATCCTACCGTAATCAAGGGTATGATTATCCACTACACTACTACAGATGGTAACCCTATCGTGCTTCCCGACGAGTCGGCATTCAATGTGGAGATTATGGAGCACACCTACGGCACTATCCATTTCAAGGATAACTTGACCGAGGTGGGTGATTGGGCTTTTAGCGAGTGTGCAACTTTGTTGACCGTCAAGATTCCGAATAGCGTGACCAAGATTGGAGACGGTGCATTTTCGCAATGTGAGGCGCTGGAGGAGGTTGTTCTCTCGAATCGATTGACCCACCTGGGTGAGTCGGCATTTTTCGGCTGCTTCAACCTCTCGTCGTTTAGCGGAAAATATGCAACTAAGGATGGTCGATGCTTGGTCGTTGATGGCGAGTTGCGTCACTTCGCACCAAAAGGTCTCACCGAGTACACCATCCCGAGCGAGGCAACCGTAATCGGCTACGATGTGTTCTACTCTTGCACTAGATTGAAGAGTGTGAATGTTCATAGCAAAGTCACTGAAATCAAGGACTATGCGTTCTACTACTGCGAGGGTCTAAAGAGTGTCTATTGCTACGCGACAACACCTCCGACTCTCGGCACTTCTGTCTTCGACAACAACGATGACGGAGATGTACCAATCGGCTGTAAAATCTACGTTCCGTCGGACTCTGTAGACAAGTATAAAATAGCAACGAATTGGAAGCGATACGCCAAATATATCAATGGCATTTAGACGAAAAAAGTGTTGTGAAATTTCACAGCACTTTTTTCTTATTCGGTGGTTGCTAACAATACCTTTCGATATCGCTTGTTGTGATGGTGTTGTCGGTCAGTACAACGAGCCTCTCGACCACATTTCTGAGCTCTCGGATATTGCCACTCCATTGCTTCTCCGACAACATTGCAACAGCCTGCGTTTCAATACTTTTTACCGGTATTCGATACTCTCGGCAGATACTCTTCAGGAAGTAGTCTACGAGGATTGCAACATCGCCTTTTCGCTCGCGCAAAGGTGGCACTTTAATCAGGATTACGCCGATGCGATGATACAAATCTTCGCGAAAATTTCCTTCACTAATCTCCTTTTCGAGATTTTTATTCGTTGCAGCGATTACACGCACATCGACTTCGATATCGCGGTCGCTGCCCACACGCGAGATTTTGCGCTCCTGTAGCGCTCGCAAAACCTTGGCTTGTGCCGAAAGCGACATATCGCCAATCTCATCCATAAAGAGTGTTCCGCCATCGGCTTGTTCAAACTTTCCCTTGCGTTGTTTGATGGCCGAAGTGAAGGCTCCGCGTTCGTGGCCAAACAATTCACTCTCAATAAGTTCCGAAGGTATTGCCGCACAATTAACCTCGACAAACGGAGCATCGGCACGACTACTCTTGCAGTGCAACCATTTGGCAACCAACTCCTTGCCCGTACCATTCTCGCCCGTGATAAGCACGCGAGCTTCGCTCTGTGCTACCTTGTCGATGAGCTCGCGAACGCGAATAATCGCTTCGGACTCACCCACTATGGGCTCTATTGTCGTACACTCGGCACTATTGCGCGGTCGTACATTTTTGGTGCGGGGAGCTAACGCCTCCTCCACAGGGGGAGCAATCGCCTTGCGGATAGACTTCAACAACCTGTTCATATCGATAGGCTTGGTCAGAAAATCGACTGCACCGTGTCGCACAGCCTCGACTGCCGAGTCTATATCGTTATTGCGCGAAAGGACGATAACGGGCAAATTTGTATCGGAAAGTCCGTCGGTGGAGTCCGACAATATGATGTCGAAAGCGATATTCTCGCACATCTTGCGGGCAAGTGCCACCGTCTCGGCGCCCTCCGTCGAAAAGCCCTCAAACTCCAACCTCTCGCGTAGATTATTACGCACACTTTTTGATTGTTCCAAAATTAAAACTTTTGCCATTTTGTTATTCTATAAAAAAATTGTACTTTTGCATTCGGATAGTGCACCAAAGGTAGGCTTTTTGCTCTATACTGCCTAATAGCGTAAGGTGGGCAAGAGTTGTGGACTACAGGCCCGAACATCCTATTCGCTACGACCGAACGATGTGCGTTTCTGACCGCTCGGCGTATTTGTGCAACATCCACTTTAAAAAGGTATATTTATTTCTGTATGAATAAGAATTACAACTATTTACGCCGTCCTTTAATGATACCAGAGTATGGTCGCCATATTCAGGAGATGGTCGATTCTCTGCTCGAAATCGAGGATAGAGAGGAGCGCACCCGTCAGGCAAAGGCGGTGATTGCCGTGATGGGCAACCTCAACCCGCTGTTGCGCGACACGGCAGATTTTACCCATAAGTTGTGGGATCACCTCTTCATCATGTCAGATTTCCGACTCGATGTGGACAGCCCATACCCACGCCCTACACGCGAGGACTTGAAGGTTAAGCCCGAAAAGTTGCGTTACTCACAGGGCGATGTTTCGCATAAGCACTACGGCAAGAACATCATAAGCATGTTGCGTCGCGCCTCTCACGAAGAGCCGGCAAAGAGCGAAAGCGAACTTAGAAATATCGCTCGCTACATGCGCAACAAGAGTGCCGAATACAACAACGAGCACCCAAACAACGAGGTTATCCTAAATGACATAAAGAGGTTGTCCGATGGTGCTATAAATCTTAATGAAGAGTGGTTCAAAAAGGTCGAATCGGAGCACAAATCAGCCCCTTTGCACCAAAAGAACGGAAAGCGTCAAAACCACTCGGCACGACAACCGCAAAAGGGTGGAAAGCGAAATACACAGCGACACAATAACGCGAAGTAAAAAGGCGTTTTTAAAAGGGGTGTCGAATATATAAAAACCAAACTAAATGAGAAGAGTATTTCTTAAAATATCACTTTGCCTGGCAGTTGTAGCCGCATTTGTGGCGTGCCAGAGCAACGATGTCGAGATTTCGGGTCGATTTGTCGGTCTTAACTACAAGACTGTCTACCTCGAGCAGATGACTGCCACAGGACAGAACATTGTCGATTCGGTAATGCTCGACAATAACGGCTGTTACCGCATCATCGTGAAGGATACTGCACACACACCTTCGTTGTACAATGTCATCTACGGCGGCGATCGCATTCCGTTGTTGATTTCGCGCGGAGAGAAGATCGAGTTGAGCGCCATGGGTAGCGCACTTGCAAACTACACCGTAAGCGGTTCGTTCGAGTCGGAGTTGTTACGCAAGTTCAACAAGGAGTATATCGATGGTCAGCTCGAGCTGAACAAGACCCTGCAGAAGCACTTTTCGGCGGATGAGCAGACCCGCAAGCAGTTGGCGCAGCACTACAACAAGCTCTACCACAACATCAAGCGCAAGCAGATCTCTTTCATCATCGAGAATAAGGAGTATTTGGCGTCGGTTTATGCTCTCTACCAGCGACTTCCGGGCGAGCAGCACCTCTCAAGTGCCGATAGCGATTTGATCTACTATCGCACCGTATCAGATGCCGTAACACGCAAATATCCGTCATCGCCATTCCTTGTTACATTGAGCAACGATATTGCCCGTATGGAGGCGCGTATATCGTTGATTAACAATATCGAATTGAGAACATATCCTGAACT
>JAFZDR010000141.1 GCA_017561105.1 Alistipes sp.
ACAATCCCTCCAAACCTCCCTTTGATAAGGGAGGCTTATATCCTCCTTCGGAGGAAAATACCGAAAATACCTTTTGCAGTTTCGGAAGAGTGTGAGCGTCACCTTTGTGGTGACGCTCTTTTTTGTGTAAGGTTCTCAAAGGCTATTTAACTGTTTTACGATTGCCTGCATATTCCATAAATTCGAAAGAGTTGGTGTCTTACTTTTCGTGTTACTCTATTTTTGCAACGAAATATGTTTGTCGTTTGATAAATGTTTTCTATCTTTGTAAAAGATAGACAGAAATTTAACACTAAAACTAATAACTGATATGATGAGAAAATTATTTCTTTCGTTAGTGCTCTCGTTCTTGGTGCTTTGTGCCTATGCCGAGGGTATCTCAAATTACAAGGAGTTGCTCGCCTTTGCTAAGGCGGTCAATAAGGAGGCTGATATTTCGGCATGGCTCAACGATAAAGGCGAGGTGTGTCTTAAGGCCGATATTGACATGAAGAAGGGTAAGAAGTTCCCTACTATCAATGTCTTGAAGGTTACTTTCGATGGTTGTGGCTATAAGCTCTACAACTGGACAACAAAGAATTCGCTCTTCAACAAGGTCGAGCCTACAGGTGCTGTTAAGAATCTGACTATCGACGCTTCATGCCGTTTGTCGGTGAAGACCGCAATGAATGAGGCTTCGGAGTGCATTTCGTTCATTGCAAAGGTAAACCGTGGCCACATCGTAAACTGTGTGAGCAGTGGAGCTATCGAGCACACTGGCGAAGAGGCTTACAAGGGTATCTACATCGGTGCTATCGCTGCTATCAACTACAATGTTATTCACAACTGTAAGAATACAGGTAGCATCTCCACAAACTTTAACTTCACCAAGCATACCAAGGGTATGGCCCTTCGCATTGGAGGTATTGTTGGAACATGCTATGGCAAGCAGCTCAATGGTGCGGTTATCTCGTGTTGCGAGAATACAGGTGGCATCTCGTTTATGGGCGACTACCCAAGTAATAATGTTGCCGGTATTGTCGGCGAGTCATCGAAGGTTCCCGTTAAGTACTGTGTGAATCGCGGTAACATCGTAGCGGTAGGTATGCCTATCACTACTCCAAAGGTTACAGGCGGAATACGTATTGCAGGTATTACCGGTTGGGCTAATAACGACGTTACAAACTGCGAGAACTATGGTGTCGTAGCGGTATCGGGAACTCACTCAACATACGTTGCAGGTATCTGTGCTCGTCCTAATATGGTCTTGAATATGGTTAACTGCTACAACTTCGGTAATGTTTCGGCTAACGTATCGTCGTCGGCTTCGGTTGGTGGTATTACCGGAAACTCTGAGGTTAATATCTATTTGAGCAACTGTTACAACTTCGGTAATATCCTCAGCAGTGGTACAGTGCGTCAAGGCTGGGTTGGTGGTATCTCGGGTGTTGTTACCACTTCGCGTAAGGGCTTGAAGAAGGCTGCTATCATTCGCGACTGCGTTAATTATGGAACCGTAACCAATAAGGCAACCTATGGAAACTCAACTACCGGTGGTGTTGTTGCATATTGCACAGGTGCAGCTCCGAAGAATGCTCCGGTTATCAAGGCGCGTATTCAGGATTGCGCAAGCTATGGCAAAATTGCTTCGGCAGATAAGCACACAGACGTAATCGTAGGTACAAAGAAGAATATCGATGTTGTAGGCAAGCGTTACGAGGATTGCGCAAGACCGGTTAAGCCGCTCACAAATGGTGCTAACATCTATGGCCGCGTTATCGATAACAATGGTATGCCGGTTGAGGGTGCTGTCATAAGCGACGGTATGCAGAGCGTTAAGACCGATGTTAATGGCGAGTACAACATGAAGAGCGATATGAGCAATGTTCACTTCGTTACTATTTCGGTACCTGCTGCATACGAGATTCCTTTGCGCGACAATCGTCCGCAGTTCTTCCGCCGTGTGATGCGCAATGTGCAGGCTGTTCGTGCCGACTTTGTACTCACTAAGCGTGAGAATCCTACCGATAACTTCATCATCACAATGATTGGCGACCCTCAGACTCGTGGCTTGAAGAGCGATAAGTCTATTGAGCGTTTCCGCGATGTTATCCTTGCTGATGTTGCTAAGTTCCAGGAGAAGGAGCAGAAGGATATGTATGCAATCAACCTTGGTGACCTCGTTTACAACTGGATGTCTACTTACGACGACTATGTAGATGTATTGGGCAAGGCTACACTTCCGATGTTTAGTGCGATTGGTAACCACGACTTCGATCAGAATAACCTCTTCGAGACTCGATTGGGCTCGCAGTTCTTCGAGGCATACCTTGCACCATTGAACTACTCGTTCAATATCGGCAAGATGCACTTCATTGTTCTCAACACTATTGACTACAGCCGCAGCGATGTGAAGACTCGTTACAAGGAGGGTCTTGATGATGCAACTTGCCTGTGGTTGGAGAATGACTTGAAGTTTGTTCCAAAGGAGACTACAATTGTAGTTTGCGGTCATGCTCCAATCTTCAAGTGGCGTGAGATCGAGGGTGACAACAGCGTAAACTTCGCGCGTTACAGCAAGCTTCTTGCGCAGTACAACAAGGTGTATGCTTGGGCCGGTCACACTCATCGTAACTATAGCTACAACTATGCAAACTCGACCAAGTATCCTGATTTGAAGAGCATCGAGGCTATTATCGTAGGTCGTTGTATCGGTCAGATTCGCCTTAACCGCGAGTTGAATACCGATGGTACACCTAACGGTTATATGGTTGCAGAGGTTAATGGCGATAAGATGGAGTGGTACTACAAGGCCGTAGGTCACGATCGCGACTACCAGATGCGAGTATATTCTCCAACCAGAACCCAGAGCGAGTATGTGAAGGTTAATATCTGGAATCACTCGCCTGAGACTTGGGGTACCCCTGAGTGGTGGGAGAATGGTGTGAAGGTTGCCGATATGGTATGTACAGGCAAGGAGTTCGACCCTGACTACCTCAAGATCTACGCACAGCACAACTCGGAGAAGATGGGCAATACCGAGCGCAAGTATTCTAAGCCTGCAAAGGTGCCATTCTTGTTCCGTGTAGTACCTACCGCTGGTGTTCGTTCGGGTGAGGTTCGCGTAACCGACAACTTCGGCAAGACATACATCCAGAAGGTAGAGTGGTAGCAATATACCTTTTATTTAAGGATACCTGATAGCAATATCGGGTATCTTTTTTTTTGTGCCGTAGTGTCGTCGTTGGCTTGTAATTTGCTTGTTGAAGGGGTGAAGTAATAAGTTATTAACAGCTAAAATTTAGACCTATGAAAAACACGACACTTTCCATTGTTTCGCTCTTGGGCGGTATGCTTATCGGTTCGGCTTTGACATTGGCTTTGACTCCCAAAACGGGCGAGGAGATGCGCCACTTGGTGCACGATTTCATTCATGATGAGATCGACAAGTTGCACGCTGCTTGCAAGGATTCGATAAAGCCTTGCGATTGCGAGAAAAAATAGTTTGGGTGTAGGCTATGCGCGAAAACCACTCATACTTCGCTACTCTCCTCATCGTAGCTTTGGCGGCATTGGCGGCTGCACTCCTGCTCGTGGTGGCATTGGTGGTGTGGCTTGCCGAGCTGATGGGGTCAATCATCTACCCCTGCCTTCTGCTCGGTATCCTCTTTGCCGCTCTTGCCATTATATTATATAAGGTATCCTTGCGTGATATTATGCGCGAGATAGACGAGCGACTCGGCGTTATCTACGAGGTGATGAAGTTGCTGCGCGAAGGGGTGGAGTGGGTGAAACGAGTGCTCTTCTCCACTACACGCGAATAAAAAAAACTGTCTGACCCGTAAAAGTCAGACAGTTTTTTTTATCTGTTTCGTATATACGATTACTCCTCAGGAAGCTCGAACTTGGTGATGCCGGCCTCAACCAACATATTGAACCACGATACAGCCTTCTTGATGTCCGAGTCGTGAACGCGCTCACGGTCGAAATCAGGAATAACGATGCCGAAGAACTCCTTCAAACGAGCATTGCCCTCTTTGGTCGATGGACCCTGCTTGCCCTCGGTGTAGGTGTACATCTTGGTGAAAACCTCTGCAAGAGGAATATCCTCACCCTCGGTGAACATCGAAATCTCTGTCAATGCGCTGATACGCGACGATGCCGAAGCATTCATACGCTTGCCGTCGAGGAGCGACTCAACGATAAAACCATTGCGCGACTGCGCTACATATCGGAACAAACCCGGCTGTCCCGAAATAGCCAAAATATCCTTAAATTCCATAGTTGATATAATTATTTATTGTTCTTTATGTTTACATCCAGCTGAGGGAATGGGAAGTTGATACCCTTCTCAGGCAACTCCTTGTACATTCTCTCGTTCATATCGAAATAGAGCGACCAGAAATCGCCATTTGCTACCCAGGCGCGTATTGTCAAATCTACCGAACTGCTGTTCAAGGTCTTGACATATACCACCGGTGCTATATCGGTCAAAACGCGCTTGTCGCCCTCCAACATCGCCAAGATCTCGCGACGAGCTACCTCTACATCATCGCCATACGAGATAGAGAGTGTCCAATCGACGCGACGGGTCTCCGACTGCGAGTAGTTGTCGATGATTGAGGTGGCAATACTATTGTTAGGCACATAGATTGTGCGGTTGTCCACTGTCTTTAGACGAGTTTGGAACAGACCAATCTCCTCGACGCTGCCGCTCTGACCCTGCGCCTCGATGTAGTCGCCCACCTTGTATGGTCGCAAGATAAGTAATATCACACCGCCTGCGAAGTTCTGCAATGTGCCACTCAAGGCCATACCGATAGCCAAACCTGCCGATGCGAAGATTGCAAGGAACGACGATGTGTTTACACCCAAAGTCTGTACGATAGCCAGAATAAGGATTATCATCAACAAGACCTTGACCAAGCTACGCAAGAAACTGCGCAATGATGCCTCGACATGGTGGCGTGAGAATGCCTTATCCATAAGGCGCATAATCCACTTTATCAACTGCTTGCCGATGAAGTAGATTATTAAAGCCAATATAATCTTCAGTGCGATCCATCCCGCCTCTTGTACTACTTCGGTCAATAGGTGGCGATAGTCCATTTTGCTCAACTTAGATACCGCCTCTGCAAGGTGTGCCTTCTGTATGCTGTCGGGCAGGATCAGGTTCTGTAACTTTTCTGGATCACTTTGTAATAATTGCAACATGATTTATCCTACTAAATTCATTATTCGAGAGCAAAAGTAGCAATTTTTCGCAACATTTAGTAATTTTGTTATGATTTGAGTTGTTTTTTGGATAAATGAAGCGACATATCCTTATTTTTCTCCTCTTTTTGTCGGCTTTAGTCGGCTGTTACGACAACCATGGCGAAGGGTTGTCGGAGGGTGATTTTGTGCATGCTGACCACACCATAGGAGAGTTGCGAACTCTCAATTCGGACAAGTGCACCACCATTACCAAGGATGCAATCTGCGTAGGCCGCGTGGTGAGTTCCGACAGAGAGGGTAACTTCTATCGTTCGGTAGTTGTCGAGGATGCGACAGGTGGAGTAGAGATAAAGCTGGGCACATATAATATCGAGGCACAATATCCTGTCGGTCTGA
>JAFZDR010000142.1 GCA_017561105.1 Alistipes sp.
GAGATAGGCCACTCGTCAGCAACAGGTATTACGCTCAAAACCATCTGCGACTTTAACTATGACAAGGCAGGCTTTACCCCTGAGCAGCAGA
The DNA here is from genome assembly GCA_017561105.1 of Alistipes sp. Classification (GTDB taxonomy): domain Bacteria; phylum Bacteroidota; class Bacteroidia; order Bacteroidales; family Rikenellaceae; genus Alistipes. Next base: position 92 of record JAFZDR010000142.1, read on the forward strand.
AGCTTATCATCGGTGTTGAGGGTGCTTTGTGGGGTGAGATTATCCTCTCGAATATCGATCCGAAGGGCCGTTTTAGCGACTACTTGGAGTATATGATTTTCCCTCGTATTTTCGGTGTATCGGAGATGGCTTGGTGCGAGAATCGCCGCTCATACGACGATATGTACGCAACACTCCTTCGCTCGTTCTACTCGAAGTTGGAGGTTATGGGTGCGACAGTTCGCCTTTCGCCGCCTGTAGTGGAGGTTAAGGATGGCAAACTCACCGCAAAGGTTGATGATGGTTCGAAGATCTACTGCACCGATATCCGCACAAATAAACGCTACGCCTACACCGAGCCGCTCGATGCGTCGTTGGCTCCGTATGTTGCCTTCCACAGCTATGTGGCAACAGGCCGTAGCGGTATTGCTGCAGCGCCTGAGTATTGGCAGTATGTTAATCCTAAGGCTGAGGTAACATCCTCTATGCCATTCTCGGCGCGTCGTCCGTTGGAGTTATGTGAGAAGTATGAGCAGGCGGCCTACACCGCACGCTGTGCTCGCAAGGGCGATTGGGTTGAATGGCGTTTCGAGGAGCCGCTTAACTGCCACTATATCGAGGTTCGCACCGGCTTCTTGCAGGTGTTCCGTCGCTTGATTTACAATGGTCATGTCGAGCTCTCGTACGACGGAAAAACCTTCGAGCATGCAGGTAAATTCTACAACGGTATGATAGAACTTCGTCCGACTCGTACGGTTTATGCTTTGCGTATTGTGGCTGACGGTATAACCGATGCCGAGGAGTACACCGTTATTCGTCCATTGCGCATTAAGTAGCGATATTTGTAATATACAACAGATAAGAGTAAGTCGGCCTAAGAAGCCGACTTATTTTTATTGGGTCGATGCGGAGTTTTTACCGATTTTTTACTATCTTTGTAATGGATTGGAGTATTTTGTGCAATGAGACGATTTCGGCATATAGCGATAGTGGCTTTATCTCTGCTCTCTGCGGTGGTGGCAGAGGCGCAGAATAGGTATGCAGATAGTCGTGTGCCGCTTGCCGATCCGTTTATTCTTCTCGATAACGGCACATACTACGCCTATGGTACCCGCAGTAGAAACGGCATCGTATACTACACCTCCGATGATCTGAGAACTTGGCGTTATGGCGGTTTGGCACTTCATAAGCGAGATTCCTATGGCGAGAGGTGGTTTTGGGCACCCGAGGTGCATCTTGTAAACGGCATCTACTATATGTATTACACCGCCGAGGAGCGCACCTGCGTAGCAACGGCTAAATCCCCTCGCGGCCCGTTTGTTCAGGATGAGCAGATTCCGCTGATTAACGGCTATAAGAATATCGACAATACGCTATTTATTGATGATGATGGCACTCCGTATATGTTCTATGTTCGCGTCGGCAGACCATTCAAAATTTGTGTGGCCGAGTTGGAGCGCGACCTCCAGAGTGTTAAAAAAGAGTGCGTTGCCGTGTGCATAACTCCGACGCAGAGTTGGGAGAAGCGACAAGGTCGCGTAAATGAGGGTCCGAGTGTGGTTAAACACAAAGGTTCCTACTATATGCTCTATTCGGGTAATGGCTATACAAGTCAAGAGTATGGCGTGGGTTATGCTACGGCCAAGAATCTTACTGGACCGTGGCGCAAAAGCGCTCAGAATCCGATACTGCAACTGCCCGGCGATTTGGTGGGTGTAGGTCACGGAGCTCCTTTCTACGACAAGAGGGGACAGCTGCACTATGTCTTCCATGCGCACAATAGCGCAGAGAAGATTCACCCCCGTTGTATGTATATTGCTCGCGCATCATTCAAGAAGAGCAGGCGTGGCGATAAAATCGTGATAAGTAACAGATATATTACACCAAGAGTAATAAAGAGATGGCTATGAAACGAACTCTATTTGTAACTATTTTGTTGGCTTGTGTGTTTGTTGCCCCCGAGGCGATGGCTGACAAGCGTGAGAAGGCTCGTGCCGAGGTGTTGTCGCGCAGTCGCGGCTACTACAAAGAGGTCTTTATGGATGGCGGTATCGGCCTGACATCACGCCACCACCTCCCTGCAGCGAAGTTTTTGGGCGTCGATATGGAGTATTACGCTTCGGAGGTAACAAAACGACTCTCGCAGAAGGATACGCTTATGCAGAACAGAATTTTCTGCGGATCAAAGAACGATACAAACGGTTGGTTGCTCTATCCCGATGGTGCTCCGCGCTACCGTATGATATATGTGAATGGTGGAAAGGCAAGACTTCACGCTGCTGCATTGGGCGACGAGGGACGCAGTCGAATACAGTCGTATGTCGCGAATGGTGGCTCATATCTGGGTACTTGTGCCGGTGCTTTTATCGCGACAGAGGGCTCTATCAGACCTGCCGGATTGTCCAATACCGAACTCTATTGGCGATTGTGTCCGGGATATGCGCAGAGCACTCGCTTGACGAAGAGTCGTACCGCAATGGATATACCGAAGAAGAGCGGATTGTTGCGCTATTTCGATTTCGGTGGCGACCGCAAGGTTGATGATGTTCGTCACAATGGCGGCTGTTTTGCTTTCGATGGAGAGGCAAAACCGCTTGCTGCAGGTACCGAGCCTCTGGCTCTCTATCGCTTTGACGATACCGAGAAGGTGAAGATAAATGGTAAGATGGCGGTATGGGGTTATAAGGCGAGTGCCGAGAGTGGCAGGGTAGTGCTTTGTGGCTCACATCCTGAGGGTGTTGGCGAGGGCGAACGATTGGAGTTTATGTCGGCAATGATGCTCTACGCCATGGATGGCAATCCTCAGCCTAAGATTAAGGGTGTTTTGAATAGGGGCGAGGTGCGCGAGATGAATAAGCGTACCGAGGATAACGATCCCGCATACACCCGTATCGGCGATAGACAGTATCACCATTTCCAGATAGAGATACCTCGCAACTGCAAGAGGGCAGTTGTGAAGTTGGAGGGTTACGAGAACGATACCAAGTTCGACCTTACCCTCTGCGCTAAGCGTGGCGAGATGGCCTTCCACGACAATACACTCCTCAAATCGGTGTTGCGAGGTTGCAAGAAGAGCCTTACAATCGAGAAACCGAAGGCGGGCAAGTGGTATGTGTCGGTCTTCTGCGAAACAACCGTTACATCGCATACCGGCAAGTATGGAACATACTATCGTGGTCGCGTGTCGGTATTGAATGGTGTACCTTACAAAATCTCGGTAGAGTATGAATAGAGTATTGCGATTGACTCTTGTATTGTTGGCCCTACTCGCGGTTGTGGGGGCGGGGGCGCAGACCATTGCGCTCAGCGAACGCGCACCTCGCATTAAAAAGGCGAAGTGGTTTAATAGCGCTAAACCTCCGAAGAGCGACTTTATATTTGTCGAGTTTGTTCATTCGGCAAGTGCTCCGTGTCGCCAATCGGTGGAGCGTATATGCAAGATTGTCGAAGAGTTGCCAAACACCTCGTTTATTATTGTTACGCATCAGAGTGCGGCCGAGGTTGATAGCTGGGTTACGGATTGCGCAAAAGATCGCGTGGGAATTATAGTCGAGGATAGCCGCATACGCAACTCGTTTGGAGTGAACTATGCTCCTTATGCCGTAATTCTCGACGGTAAGCGTCGTGC
>JAFZDR010000143.1 GCA_017561105.1 Alistipes sp.
GAAGTCTCCCAGAACCTCGCAGAGAGGCGACGACAGGTACGCAGAGGCATACGAGGGCGCAGTGCGACCATGAAAGACGCCAAGCCATCAGTGTCACCATTGTAAGCAGCGCCGGAGCCAAGAGGCGAACGAAAACCAGAAGTAGCAGTATCGAGATACGCTCCATCACAATAGTGGGTAGATGCGGTTGCGCCTCGCTCGGCGGGCATACCTGCCACACCCTCAAAATTGATAGTCTTGATGTAATCCCACGAATCTGACGCTGGGGCTGCAATGCCGCCCACATGTATCATATTCGCGGTGTCGCTATAATTCCAAGTCGTAAGCGAGGACTTCGCCACATAGAACGAATACGAGCCATCAGAATTCTTAACGCCGACGATGCGATTCTTGCCGACCCAAAGGTGTCCGTAAGGGTTTTTCAAACCGAAAAATACGGGTATCGGGGCAGTGTAGGCGGTGGTACCGTCAGCCTTCTTGACTGCGTAAGAACCCACCCCGACAGCATCGCCCAACTCAACACCTGCCGAGGTGGGGACTACGGGGTAATAAGCATTGTATGCTTCCCACGATGGCATACTCGACACGCCACTACCAAGACCTCCCTGATACAAACCGTTAGCGTCTTTGCTTGCATTGAACGCTGCCTGACAGTTGCGGGTACCCATAATGAGCTGGAACAGCACAAGGATAGCCGTCTCTATCCAATACCAACCTGCACCCCACCCAGCACCTCGCTTGGTTGCATAGGTCTCGAAATTAGCAGTACCAATAGCGGTGGCAGCATAGCCAAGCATTGAGAGGTTTTCTGCCGAAGCAGTACCCGTAGTAAGAGCCGAACCATTACCACCTCGGTATCGCTCATCGGTACTGATAAGCGAGCAGAGCATTGTGTTGGTGCGGTCCATCACACCGCAATGCATAGCCGAAACCGAGGCAACAGGCACCTTATAACAAGCACGACCAGCAATAGGTTTTAGGCTCGCTGCAAGGTAGAAGTAATCACCTTCAACCCACCACGCAATGTAGAACGGCGTGCGCCAGCCCCACATATATTGGCTCATCGAGCCATCGAGCTTTGCAGTCTCACCTGTTGCCAACTTGTAGTGGTTATTCGGATCGAGCTTACGGCGGTTGTGGGCGTCATCAACGAGATAACAACCAAGACCGAGCAACGAAGGCAACTCACGCAGATAGTCGATGTTACCCACAGCCTCGCCAATAGGAGTGGAGTTATTCAGGTTCCACCTACGGCAAGCGTAGCCTTTACTACCCAGCATAGAAGCAGGGAAGAATCCATATTTGCCGCCTGATGCGGACTTTCCAAAAAACAGGTCGTTATCCTCGACCTTGCCGAAATGCTCCAAGGAGCTGAGTTCTTTTTTGTTCATATCGAAGAGTTTTAATACCAATCATTAAGGTTGATGATTTGGAACATAAATGAGCCAGCGTTTATTGTTGAGTCGTCACTTGTCTTAACAACAAATGAAGTTGCGGAACGGGAAACAAGCGTTGCCTTAATAGGGGCTGTGGAGCTATCTGCCGAATATCCATAGCCTGTAAGCATCACGATGTAGTCCGATGCACTTAATCCCCAAGATGAAGGGATTGTTATAGTGTAAGTACCAGCAGATCCACTAACCGATAATTTACTCCCATCACAGGTTTTATACGATATTGAAGCACCTGAATTGGAGCCCGTAACCATACCTTGTGCCAATACATTGAGCTGACGACCATATTGTTTATCTGTACCGATATTCAGGCGTTGCAAGACAATCCAACCATAAAAAGTATTCCCCTCTCCATAACCTTTCAGCACAACACATTCACGCCACAATTGCAACTCCGTTTTCTTCAAACCATCTTCAAAGAAGTACATGCCACTATTCGTTGGGGCGCTAATTGAAAGCTTGCCAGATGTTTCCGAACCATTATATTTATAGTTTACAATGGTAACAATACGCCCATTATTCTTTGCTCCCCAAGGAAAGTCTGCAGCAAGTGTAAAACTACCTCCACCGGGCATACTTAAATTGTCGTGTAGGTCAGCCTCTGTATCCGCATCATCCCAATTCCACGCTCCATCATAGGAAACAAACGGGGAACGCATAGAACCTTTGACAACAACCCTTTCCAATGAGGAATCCTTGATATACACTTCATCGCAAACTAATCGACCATCAGCATCTACCATAAAACGGCCCTCGTTGGTTGTTATTGAACCATCTGATGCTAATCTAATCTTCTTACTTGTGTGTACGATCTCCCCTCCGTCAATTATCCAACCCTCGCCACCTTTGCCAACAAATGCAACCTTTGTGGCAATCATCTCGAAATTGCTCTCAATATCCCACTTACCGTCTTTTGTATTGGTAGAAGCATAAGGAGTTACACTTGATGTGCTGGTATGGGTTTTAGTGCATCGGTAATACAGCCCGTCATAATATACAAAATCGACAAAGGTTTCGCCCTCCGACCCCGAATAATAGGTCTTGTTAGGTTCCCAAGTGGAAACACGAGGTATTGCACCACGCTCCCCCTTCTCTGGGTCTCGCTTATAAGCAATGCGAGTTATGTTTTTCAACTTTGTCATACTACTCTGCGGTGATAATAAGTGTCAAATCTCCATTCGCCTGAATAGCGTGGGCAATGGTTACAACAAACGAACTACCGCCGTCCTTCGAAGCAATCTCATCGCCTGAAGAGTTTGTTACAAGGTAGTTGAAGGTGTAGCCCGAAACCTCCTCCGAGGTACCACGCTTATATACTTTCGGAACATAGGTGATGCTCTGCTGTGCCGAGCCCAGCTCCTCGGGTACTGTATTGCCCGCCCCGTCAGTAGGGTTCGGATAGATGATAAGCACATCGGTCTCATCTGCGACCTCAATAACTGCCTCGGCACTCTTGTCGCCGCTGGTTATCACACAACGGTACAACTCTTTGTTGTTGATAGCCGATGCCCCGATAGTTATTGACTGCCCTGTGTTACCTGTGCTCACCCAACCGTCAGCACCAGCCGACACCTGCATCTTATACCACGCATATTTGACACCCGAGGTCTTCTCAACACCGCCAACAAGCAGATGAGCCTTGGCAGTAAGCGAAGCCACATCGTCATCAATGACACCGCCATTATTAACGGCAATATAGGCAACATAAGCATCGCCCTCGGTCTGCTCGATAGCGACCTCAATCGAAGCCGACACCACCGTAGCGAAGCCTGTATTGACCACACCCGAGAACTCAATGCTGTCCGAGTCGATATTGTTAGCCGAAGCCAACTCTTTGCAGATGGTCAAGGTAGGGCAACCGAAGCCATCTACACTCTTCCACTCCGAGTGGAATGATCCCGCCGCACTACTACCCAGCGCAAGCGAGTTGCCACTACCATCGAACTGAATCTCTACGGTGTTGTAGTACCACTTGTAGCCAACCGTTTCAGGGGAGATACGCGATGCCGACAACGAACTACGCACAACAGGATAGATGCACGGCTTATTAGTGGCAAAAGAGGGCGAAACAGCCCCGTTGCCGTTAGATATAAACTGTTTGAGGGGAAAGGTACTACGGAGTCCGCAAGTTACCGTATCGCCCTGTTTCACATACTTAATCGTAGATATGCCTTTTACACTACTCATAGCTATTCTGTTTTTTGAAGTTCCTGTTTTGCTTCGAGAGCAGTCAGCGCTTTACCGTTCAACTCTTCCACCTTCTGCTCAAAGGTATAACCCTCCGAGCCATAGGTTAGCAGGTCGCTCTCGTTGATTATAACATCGCCACTTGGTGTGTGGCGGCGTATCTTATCCAAGCCCAATGCTATTGCACTCACCAAAGGGATTTTTGCGTAGTTATATCTTTTCATTGCCTAAAATGTTATTACCGCATTGCTATCGCATAGAACCGTATCACCGTCAGCCATCGCTCCGAGAGCTGCGAACTCCTCAACCTCCAAACCGACATCAGCACCATCAGCAAACTCATCGGCCGGGATATAGATACTTTCGCCAAATCCGAGGTGCTGCCACTCGGCACCATATACAGCTCGTTTTATCGACCAGCGAATTGTAAAGTGTTCCGCTGGGTGTTCCAAGACCTCACGCCCAATGGTTACAA
>JAFZDR010000144.1 GCA_017561105.1 Alistipes sp.
ATTCGTTGGGCGATATGGACTTGACCCCCATCAAGTCGCTTGGCGAGTATGTAGGATATGACAGAACCTCGAAGGAGCAGGTTCTGGAGCATTGCAAAGGTGCCGAGGTAGTAATCTGCAACAAGACACTTCTCAGAGATGAGACTCTTCGCGCACTACCCGACCTTCGTTTCATCGCTATTGCAGCTACGGGAATGAATAATGTCGATTTGGACACTGCAGCCGAGTTGGGCATCGGCGTTAAGAATGTGGCAGGCTACTCTACACACTCGGTAGCCGAAGCAACCATGACATTCGCACTCTCACTATTCAAGAATACGGCTTACTTCGACAACTATTTCAAGAGCGGAGCATACGCCGCTACCGAAGATATATTCCACTTTGGTCGTCCGGTGCGACAGTTGCGCGGATCGAAGTGGGGCGTAATAGGAATGGGCGCTATCGGCCGCGAGGTTGCCCGCCTGGCTACAGCTTTCGGCTGCGAGGTGGCATACACCTCGACATCGGGAGCCGTACGCAAGGAGGATTATCCGCAGATGCCGTTAGAGGAGCTGCTCGCATGGGCCGATGTGGTATCTATCCACTGTCCTCTCACCCCTGCAACAAAGGGTTTGATTGGCGAGAAGGAGTTGAAGTCGATGAAGCCTACCTCTATTATAATAAATGTAGCTCGCGGAGGTATTATCGACGAAGCGGCCCTTGCCAAGGCCTTGGACGAAAAGGTTATCGCCGGAGCAGGACTCGATGTGTTCTCGCGCGAGCCGTTGCACGAGTCGCCACTCTACGACCTTGCAGACAACTACTCGCTTGTAGCTGCGCCACACACCGCATGGGCTGCCGATGTAGCACGCAAGGAGCTGATTCAGCGCATAGCCGAAAATATAAGCGATTACCTAAATAATAAATAGGGTAACCTACAAAGAAAAAGAGTGGAGAAATTCTCCACTCTTATCTTTTTGTGCTAAACTAAAATTACTTAGTCTCTGCTGGGAGCTCAACCTGTGGCATCTCAACAGCCTGCTCAGCTGCAGGAGCCGAAATCATCTCGAGGTCGCTTGCTGCACCCGACTTACCAGCCTCGTTCAACTTGCTGCCTACGAATACAGTCGAGAGGAGCGACAAAGCGAGAACTACAACTGCTGCACCCCAAGTAAACTTCTCCAAGAAGTCTGCTGTCTGGCGAACACCCATAACCTGGTTCGATGCGCCAAAGTTCGATGCCATACCGCTCTTTGGGTTCTGAACCAACACTGCAAGCACCATCAAAACGCTTGCGATAAGAATCAATACAATCAAAAATGTGTACATAGTCTATCTGTTTTTAATTATTTTTCTCGATATTTTCGATTTTCTCGGCAAAGTAAATACTTTTTTCCGAATTTAGCAAACTTAATTTGCGATATATTTCAATCGCCTCGCTTTTTAACCCCTGAGCAAGATATATTTCGGCCAACTCCTCGCTCACGAGATCATCCTCGTCGTCGATATCGGCCTCGGTGCAAACCTCGTTATCAACCTCGCCCTCTTCAGCCACGATACGGTAGTCATTCTTACGCAAGAAACGGCTTATAATCTCACCCTCGCTCTCCTCGGCAATCTTCTCAATATCAACCTCGTAGCGCTGAACCGAGCCATCTCGCAACGCCTTTGCTGCCGAGAACCATGGATACTTCTCGAGCAGAGCATTCAACTCCGCATCGGAGAGAGCCTCGCCATTTACATATTTCTCCACCAACGACATACCCTACTACCAATTTGAAGCCGCAGCCATAAATATATCGGTTACAAGCTGATCGACAATTTCAGGAATAAGTGTTCCCTCAACCTCGGTGAGCAGCTTTGTCGAATCGTAATCGGCATAAGCCGAGAAGCTTCGAGCCTTGAACGACGCCTTATCATCGACGGCATTGGTAAAGTTGACCTTAACCGTAATAGTCAGACGATTCTGCAAGGCATAATCACCGCTCGCCACCGACGAAGTAGTCGAGGTGTAGCTTACAATCTCGCCCTCGAAGGCAAAATCGCCACCCTCAGGCACCTGCACAAGCCGGGTGCGCGTAGCAAAGCGCTGTGTCAACTCGTCTGTCAATGTTGCGCTCAGGATTGGCGCAACCATCGGTGCATTATTCGGGAAGTATGCCACCGAGAAGGTCTTTGCATCGGGCGGAATTGAAGCACCCGACAAAGTATATTTTACGGTACAGCCGCCTGCCAGCAAAAGCAACAAGGCGGATAGTGCCAAAACAGCTCTCTTCATTATTACTCTTCTATATTAAGTTCTTTTATTTTGCGATAGAGTGTTCGCTCCGACATAAACAGTTCAACTGCCGCAGCACGACGGCTACCGCCATTGCGACGCAAAGCCTTTATAATCTGCTCGCGCTGCATATCGGCCTTTGTCATCTCGCGAGCAACCTCCTCGACAACTTCGCCTTCAGCATAGACCTCCTCGACAACAGGTGCATGGGTCGACGCATGAGGTAAAAGCGCACGCACCTCCTTCTGCTCGGTCGGAGCAGGAGTTGAGCGGTACGAAGAGTATCCGCTGTGCAAATCGGCCAACATGCGCTTCAAATCGTTGATATCGCTGCGCATATCGAACAATATCTTATACAACAGTTCGCGCTCCGAGTTCATATCCTCGACCTTTGCCGACTGAGTAACACTTGGCGATGCCGCAGAGGTCTCGTCAACAAGATACTTCGCAAGTATCTGCGGGGTTATGTCGCGCGACTCCTCAATAGCCGAAATCTGCTCGGCAACATTCTTGAGCTGGCGGATATTTCCACGCCAATAGTAGTTCTCGAGCAATGCTCGAGCCTCAGCATTGAGTGCGATTGGCGGCATCTTATACTGCGTAGCCACCTCCGTTGCAAAGCGACGGAACAAGAGGTGGATATCCTCGGGTCTTTCGCGCAATGCAGGGACGATAATCGGCACAGTATTCAAACGATAGTACAAATCCTCGCGGAAACGACCATCGGCAATAGCCTTCATAAGGTTCGAGTTTGTAGCAGCCACAACACGCACATTGGTCTTCTGCACCTTGGCAGAGCCTACGCGCATAAACTCTCCGGTCTGCAACACGCGCAACAAACGCACCTGCGTAGCGAGTGGGAGTTCGCCAACCTCATCAAGGAAGATTGTGCCTCCATCAGCCTCCTCGAAGTAGCCCTTACGAGCCTCGACAGCACCTGTAAAGGCGCCCTTTTCGTGACCGAACAACTCCGAGTCGATTGTACCCTCAGGTATCGCGCCGCAGTTTACTGCCACATATTTATTGCTATGTTTGCGGGCCGAGTAGTCGTGTATAACCTTCGGAAAGAACTCCTTACCTACACCACTCTCACCCGTAATAAGCACCGTCAAATCGGTAGGAGCCACACGCAAAGCCACCTCCAAAGCTCGATTGAGCAGTGGAGAGTTGCCTATGATGCCATATCGCTGTTTTACCGATACCAATGCGTTATTATCCATAATCTTCTTATTTTAAAGTCTGTTCAGGCACAACTCGCAATGCATCCATTGCGGCATCGTCGCCCTCCGCTAAGGTCGAAACATACCAACCATAGCCTATTGCTACCACTGCAACCAACACAATCACAATAGCTACAACCATCACAAAATCGAGTTTCTTGCGAGGTCGTATGCTCTTTTTAGGGAGTGCAGGGGTTCTAGGGGCATTTGGAACAATGGGTGTTTCAGATGCTTTAGGGACACTTGGTGCGGCAGGGGCTTTTACCTCAGGCACTACCTCAACCATCTTCTCCTCAACAACCGGCTGCGGAATATATGGCTTTGCCTTCGGCATCTCGCCCTGCACAGGTGGATAGAGACGCAAAACCTTTGTATCAGGCTCGATACGCAATGTTCCGACCTCGCCCAAGCGATAGTAACCATACATCTCGAGATCGTGGCGCATCTCGAAGATAAATCTATCTATCGTTACAGCAGCCTCCATCTCGTTTAACCCTCTATTGCGAAGCAACGAAGCGAGAACTCCGTCGTCGTTACGCAACAGATCGGAGAATACACGCTCGCCCGACTCCTTCACCATAAAGGCGCCGAAAGCGGGAACAACCAATCTGCGATTGGTGCGGAGATACTCCGATATAACATCAACAACAATGCTCATATACCATACAACGGAATCTCTTTCCGCTTTATTATTTGCTCTTTGCTGCAATTACAGAGTCGATATACGCCTTAATCTTTGGCTTTGGATCCTCCCAACCCTCAGGTTTGATAACTTTGTTATCCTTTGGATTGTAGTGAGGTTTTCCATCCGGCCACAACTTAGCCATATTTGCCTTCTGCACGATATCGAACAACTCGTCAGCCTCCAAGCCCATCTCGACCATTGTGCCGAGTGCAAAGTACATCAAGTCGATCATTGCATCGGCCTGCTCGTAGATATCGTCTGCGATAAGGAACTCTGCAACCTCCTCGTTCATCCACTTAGCACGCGACAATGCACGCTTCTTTGCAATCATTACCGGCTGCTCAGCTACCGGATGTCCGAACTTCTCGTGAAATTCACGAACATCATTCCACTCTTTCTTCATAATTTTGGTTCTATTTTATGTTTTACTTTTAACTCATGCATTATTCCAAATTGCGGTTTTGCGAAGTGGAGGAATTATGAAGAAATTATTCAGTCTTTACATTCCCTCCAAACCTCCCTTTGGAAAAGGGCGGCTTATCGCTCCGCTTGACCACCTTCGCGCCTCGGCATATCATGCATGCATCATCTGCTCTCGGCTTGGCGTCGGGTGGGG
>JAFZDR010000145.1 GCA_017561105.1 Alistipes sp.
CCATGCCCACTATCCCGAGTTTTCGCCTCGCTTGAGTGAGGGCGATTTTCTCAAGATGGATTTGGCGGAGTATTTTCCTGAGGGTGTGAAGGTTATCGGAAACTTTCCGTACAACATCTCCTCGCAGATATTCTTCAAGATTATCGAGCATCGCAATCTTATCCCCGAGAGTGTGGGAATGATTCAGAAGGAGGTTGCCGAGCGCATTGCCGAGAAGGAGGGTTCAAAAACCTATGGTATTTTGAGCGTTCTGTTGCAGGCGTGGTACGATATAGACTACCTCTTCACCGTATCGGAGAAGGTGTTTAACCCGCCACCAAAGGTTAAGAGTGCGGTTATTCGCTTGCGCCGAAACTCTACTGAGAAGCTCGATTGCGACGAGCAGCTCTTCGTAAAGGTTGTGAAGGCGTCGTTTGGTCAGCGTCGCAAGATGTTGCGCAACTCGTTGCGTTCGGCATTTGGCGACTTCCATGGTGCCGAGCATACATTCTTTACAAAGCGTGCCGAGCAGTTGTCGGTAGCCGACTTTGTGGAGCTCACAAAGTGGGTTGCGGAAAACAGATAATAGTGAGTAGAGAGTAGTTGAAAAACTAATTTTGCATTCTGCATTTTGAATTTTGAATTTCCAAAATACGATTTGCTTGTTGTCGGTGCCGGTCTGTATGGCGCCGTAGCGGCACATCGTGCGCACAAGGCGGGTAAGCGTGTTTTGGTTATAGACAAGCGTAGTCATATCGGCGGAAACTGCTACTGCGAGGAGCACGACGGCATCTTCGTGCATAAGTACGGAGCGCATATCTTCCACACCTCGAACAAGGATGTTTGGGATTTCGTAAATCAGTTTGTGGAGTTCAAGCCGTTTCTCCATTCGCCACTTGCAAACTACAAGGGCGAGATATATCCTCTGCCATTCAACCTCAATACATTCGAAAAGTTGTGGGGCGTTGCCACTGCCGAGGAGGCGCAGGCAAAGATTGAGTCCCAGCGACTTCACCTCGACCGCGAACCACAAAATCTCGAAGAGCAGGCACTTTCGCTCGTTGGTAGCGATGTCTACGAGAAGCTTATTAAGGGCTATACCGAGAAACAGTGGGGACGCGATTGCAAGGAGCTTCCGGCATGGATTATTCGCCGCTTGCCACTCCGCTTTGAGCGCAACAATAACTACTTCAACGATACCTATCAAGGTATCCCCGTCGGTGGTTATAATCCACTGATTGAAGGGTTGTTAGAGGGTGTTGAGGTGCGATTGAACTGCGACTATTTCTCTGCTCGCGAGGAGTTCGATTCTCTTGCCGAGAAGGTCTTGTATACGGGTGAGTTGGATCGCTTCTACAACTATCAGTTTGGGGCGTTGGAGTACCGTTCACTCCGCTTCGAAGAGGAGCAACTCCCGCAAGCCGACTATCAGGGTGCAGCGGTGGTTAACTATACCGACCGCGAAACACCTTTTACACGCATTATCGAACATAAACACTTCGAGGATAGGGGAGTGGGGCATACCATTATTACGCGCGAGTATCCGATGGAATGGCGCGAGGGTGCCGAACCATACTACCCGATAAACGACGAGCGCAACACCTCGCTCTATGCCAAGTATCGCGCTCTTGCCGATGCCGAATCGAAATATATCTTTGGTGGTCGCCTTGCGGAGTATCGCTACTACGATATGCACCAAGTTATCGAAAAAGCTTTGCAGCTCTCTCTGTAAGAGGTTATATCTGCTTTCTTAATCTTGCAACCGGAATATCCAACATCTCGCGGTACTTTGCTACCGTGCGACGGGCGATGCAGTACCCCTTCTCGTTAAGGATGTTCATCAACTGCTCGTCGGTGAGCGGCTTGCGCTTATTCTCGTTGGAGATAGCCTCCTGTAAGATATTCTTCACTTCGTAGCTCGAAACCTCCTCGCCACTCTGTGTCTGCATGGCCTCCGAGAAGAGCGATTTCAGCAGAATGATGCCGAACTGCGTCTGTACATACTTACTATTTACCACGCGCGAGATGGTCGAAACATCCAACCCCGTGCGGTCGGCAATATCCTTCAAAATCATCGGGCGCAACTTGCTTCTATCGCCATCGCGGAAGTATTCGCGCTGATAGTCGAGTATGGTCTGCATGGTGCGCATCAAAGTGTCGTGGCGCTGCTTGATAGCCGACATAAACCACTTTGCCGAGTCGATCTTATTCTTTATAAATTGTATAGCCTCCTTATCGCTCTCGCTCTTCTCACCCTTGGTGTTCACCATATCGCGAATCATATCGACATAGTGGCGATTAAGGCGCAACTCGGGAATGTTGTAGGAGTTGAGCGAAAGGTCGAACTGCCCGTCGTGGTAGTCGAGCAGAAAGTCGGGAATGATGTATGGCGCCGACTCTGCACCACCCTCCGAGAAGAGATTTCCGGGCTTTGGTGAGAGGTGCTGAATCTCTTGCACTGCAGCGCGAAACTCATCCTCCGAAACATCAAGGCGACTCATCAATCGCTCGTAGTGCTTCTTGACAAACTCCTCGAAGTGGTTCTCCAAAATCTTGTGCGCCAAGATTCGATCGGGTGTATCAATCGGTTGAGCCTCAATCTGTAAGAGGAGTGATTCACGAAGATCTCGTGCACCTACACCCATTGGCTCGAGGTGCTGAATTATCGAGAGCAGTCGCTCTAACTCCTCGTTTGTAGCCTCGATACCGAGCGAGAAGGCAATATCGTCCGACAACGATTCGAGGTCGCGTCGAAGGTAGCCATCCTCGTCAATGCTGCCAACCAAGAATGTGGCGAGCTGCATCTCATACTCCGAGAGATTTCTATAGCCCAGCTGCTCGATAAGCGACTCCTGCAACGAGCGACCACCCGAAATCTGAACACTACGAGGTTGGTCATCCTTCGAGTAGTGGTTCAGGCGGCTCTTGTAGGCAGGTGTGTCATCTTCGCGCAGATACTCCTCGACCGAAATCTGCTGAGGTTCATCCTCACTCTCGGCAGGGTGATCCTCCTCGAGTACGACATTCTCCTCAATCTCCTCCTTTATGCGCTGTTCGAGCATAACGGTAGGCAGCTCCAGAAGTTTTATCATCTGGA
>JAFZDR010000146.1 GCA_017561105.1 Alistipes sp.
AGATGCTTATCAAGGAGTTGAAGAAGACGGGCAAACCGCTGATTGTCGTGTTGGTTACAGGTCGTCCGCTCACTATAAATTGGGCAGATCGCAATGCCGACGCTATTTTGCAGGCGTTCTACCCTGGAGCGCACGGAGGTACAGCTGTTGCGCAGGTGTTGCTTGGCGAGTATAACCCTGGCGGAAAACTAACCGTAACATTCCCTCGCACCGTAGGCCAAATACCGATGAACTTCCCATACAAGCCTAATTCGCAGATTGACGGATATGTTGGTCTTGGCCCTAAGGGCAAGAAGACTCGCGCATCGGGTACGCTCTACGACTTTGGTTATGGTTTGAGCTATACAACTTTCGAGTACTCGAACCTGCAACTCTCGAGTAAGCGCATCCTTCCGACCGAGAATCTTGAGGTGTCGTTCGATATCAAGAATACGGGTAAGTATAAGGGCGATGAGGTGGTGCAGCTCTATACTCACGACCACGCAAGCTCTATCACTGTTTATGAGCGAATGCTCCGCGGTTTTGAGCGTGTGACTATCGAGCCAGGCGAGACAAAGACCGTTAAGATGACGCTCGAACCACGCCACTTTATGATGCTTGATCGCGATATGAAGTGGGTGATTGAGCCGGGATTGTTCGATATCTGTATTGCCGCATCATCATCCGATATTCGTTTGGTTGAGACTATTACAATGGTAGATCCGCAGAATCCTACCCGCAACTACTTGATGAGCGATTCTCCGATAGCGTCGATGTTGCCTATTACATTGAAGGAGGGCGAAGAGATTACAATCCCGCTCAAATCGACACAGGAGTTCCATAAGTTCGATATCGCGTGGCGTTTGGATTCGCGTTGCACATACGAGGTACTTCTTAACTTGGGCGGTGGTCAGTTCTCGTTGGTGCAGACCCTCGAAACCAATGGTGGCGCACAGAAACCTCGTTTCAATGCCGACTACAAGGCTAACGATATCCGCATTAGAGTTGTGAAGGGTAGTGGTACAATGACTCACTTTGATTGCCTTGCATTATAAAGCAGAAAGGCTGTTGCATCGCAACAGCCTTTCTTATTTTATTCCATTCTGACTATTTGATAAGCCCTGCAATCTCCTCGAATGCTACGAGGTTCTGCTCGCCTGTAGTCATATTTTTGACGGTTGCCTTGCCCTCAGCCAACTCGTTGCTACCGATAATTACAACATACGGAATCTCGCGACGATTTGCGTACTCCATCTGCTTCTTCATCTTCGCAGAGTCGGGATATACCTCGGTTGCAATGCCCTGCTCGCGCAAAGCCTTAGCGCAACGCAACGATGCCAACGCCTCAGCCTCGCCAAGGTTTATGAATAATACCTTTGCTACGCAGCTAACCTCGGTAGGGAAGAGGTTCAAGCCCACCATAACATCGTAGATGCGGTCTGCACCAAACGAGATACCTACGCCCGAAACATCTGGCATACCGAAGATGCCTGTAAGGTTGTCGTAGCGACCACCACCGCAAATCGAGCCGATAGCGAACTCCTTCGCCTTAACCTCGAAGATAGCACCTGTGTAGTAGTTCAAACCACGAGCCAACGAGAGGTCCAACTCAACCTCCAAGTTGATACCCAAAGCCTCGACCGAAGCAAATACGGTGCGCAACTCCTCTACGCCCTTCAAACCGGTTTCGCTGTTGGCGAGAATGGTCTGCAACTGCTCCAACTTCTCGGCTGTTGAGCCGCTCAACATAAGGATAGGCTCCAATTTAGCCACTGCCTCGGCCTCGATACCGCGCTCTGCCAACTCCGACTTTACATTCTCCAAGCCGATCTTCTCGAGCTTGTCGATAGCTACGGTGATGTCAATCATCTTGTCGGCGTGACCCATAACCTCGGCAATGCCGTAGAGTACCTTGCGGTTATTGAGCTTCAATACAACATTGATACCGAGCTTCGAGAATACCTTCTCAACGATAGAGATAAGTTCCACCTCGTTCAACAATGAGCGTGAACCGATAATATCTACATCGCACTGATAGAACTCGCGATAACGACCCTTCTGCGGACGGTCAGCACGCCATACGGGCTGAATCTGGTAGCGCTTGAATGGGAATGTAATCTCATTCTGGTGCTGCACGACATAGCGAGCAAACGGAACGGTTAAGTCGTAACGCAAACCCTTCTCGCAGATGCGGTGAGCCAAGCGTACCTCCTCGTCGTTGAGGTTTGCACCAAAGTCGCCCGAGTTGAGAATCTTAAAGAGGAGCTTGTCGCCCTCCTCGCCATACTTACCCATCAAGGTTGAGAGATTCTCCATCGAAGGAGTCTCGATTGAGGCAAATCCGTATGCGCGGAACACCTCGGCGATAGTATCGAATATATAGGAACGACGAGCCGTCTCAAGTGGCGAAAAGTCGCGCGTTCCTTTCGGAATAGATGGTTTCTGTGCCATAAATTTTTGTGGCTATTAGCTATTAGCCTTTAGCTATTAGCTTTTGAATTTATAATAATATGTTTTCTCTTATTTTAGCTAATGGCCAATGGCCAATGGCTATTTTTATTCAACCAATTTGCGGTACTTTACACGGTGTGGGGTAGTGTCCATACCCTGCAACTTCTTCCACTCCTCGTACTCCGAGTATGAGCCTTCGTAGAAGATTACATTGCCATCGCCCTCGAACGAGAGGATGTGGGTTGCGATACGATCCAAGAACCAACGGTCGTGAGAGATAACTACTGCACAACCAGCGAAGTTCTCCAAGCCCTCCTCCAATGCACGGAGAGTGTTCACATCAATATCGTTGGTAGGCTCATCGAGCAAGATAACATTACCCTCCTCCTTGAGTGCCAATGCGAGGTGCAAGCGGTTACGCTCACCACCCGAGAGTACACCACACTTCTTCTCCTGGTCTGCACCAGTGAAGTTGAAGCGAGCAACATAAGCACGAGCCGGTACCTAGCGGTTGCCCAACTGTACGAATTCGCTATTCTGCGAGATAACCTCGTAAACCGACTTCTCCGGGTCGATAGACTTGTGTTGCTGGTCTACATAAGCGAGCTTAACGGTCTGACCTACGGTGAAAGTACCGCTTGTAGGCTCCTCCAAGCCCATAATCATACGGAACAAAGTGGTCTTACCTGTACCGTTAGGACCAATCACACCTACGATACCTGCAGGTGGCAACTTGAAGTCCAAACCCTCGTAGAGTACGCGGTCGCCAAAGGCCTTCGATACGCCGTTTGCCTCGATAACAACATCGCCCAAACGCGGTCCGTTAGGGATGTAGATCTCGAGCTTCTCCTCCTTCTGCTTTGTATCCTCGTTGAGCATCTTGTCGTAAGCCGACAGACGAGCCTTGCTCTTTGCACGACGACCCGATGGGTTCATATTAACCCACTCCAACTCGCGCTCCAAAGTCTTGCGACGCTTCGACTCCTGCTTCTCCTCCATAGCCATACGCTTGGTCTTCTGATCAAGCCAGCCCGAGTAGTTGCCCTTCCAAGGAATACCCTCGCCACGGTCCAACTCCAAAATCCAGCCCGCTACATTATCCAAGAAGTAACGGTCGTGGGTTACAGCGATAACTGTACCCTTGTACTGCTGCAAGTGCTGCTCCAACCAGTCGATAGACTCAGCGTCGAGGTGGTTGGTAGGCTCATCGAGCAACAATACATCAGGCTGCTGCAACAAGAGGCGGCACAATGCCACGCGACGACGCTCACCTCCCGAGAGAACTGCAACCTTCTGATCTGCTGCAGGGCATCGCAAAG
>JAFZDR010000147.1 GCA_017561105.1 Alistipes sp.
CCCTTGTGGTTGTGGAGGTGCTCCATAAGACGGATCTGCGCCTCCTGCTCGATTGGCTGGTGGGTAGGACCATCCTCTCCTACGCGGAATGAGTCGTGTGTCCAGATATAGATCACATGCAAGCCCATCAACGCCGACAAGCGAACTACAGGCTTCATATAGTCAGAGAATACGAAGAATGTACCACAAGCCGGGATTACACCACCGTGCAATGCCATACCGTTCATTACGCAAGCCATGGTAAACTCAGAAACACCTGCCTGAAAGAACTTACCCGAGAAGTCGCCACGCTTGAATGCATGAGTCTTCTTCAAGAAGCCGTCGGTCTTATCCGAGTTGCTCAAATCGGCCGAAGCAACAACCATATTCTCCACCTGCTCGGCATATGCGCCCAAAACAGCGGCCGAAGCTGCACGAGTTGCCGAACCCGACTTAGCACCTACTGCGCGATAGTCGATCTCCGGAAGCTCGCCCGAGAGGAACAAATCGAGCTTGTGAGCCAAAGCCGAATTTGCCTGACGCCACTCTGCCTCAACCTTCTTGCGCTCAACCATCTCCTCGCGCAATGCGTTAGCGCGCTCTGCGAACAACTCTGCCACCTCAGGGAAGATCTGGAACGGATTCTCGGCATCGCCGCCAAGGTTAGCAATCGAAGCTGCATAGCTTGCACCTGCAGCCGATACAGGCTGACCGTGGGTCGAAACCTTATCCTCGAACGACTCGCCCTCAGCTGTAACCAAGCCCTTACCCATAATGGTACGACCTACGATAAGAGTAGGCTGCTCGGTCGAAGCATTAGCTGTAGTCAAAGCCTCGCGAATCTGCTCAACATTGTGGCCGTCGATCTCCAACACCTGCCAGCCCCAAGCGCGATACTTGGCTGCGATATCCTCCTGGTCAACCTCATCAACCTTAGTCGAGAGCTGAACATTGTTCGAGTCGTAGTACATTATGATATTTGCCAAGCCGAGGTTACCAGCGATACGGCCTACGCCCTGCGAAACCTCCTCCTGAACTGCACCATCCGAAATGTAGATATAGGTCTTGTGAGCCATCCACTCGCCAAAACGAGCTACCATAAAGCGCTCGGCGATAGCTGCACCAAGTCCCATTGCGTGACCCTGACCGAGAGGGCCCGAAGTGTTCTCCACACCACGCAAGAAATCAACCTCAGGGTGACCCGGAGTTACGCTACCCCACTGACGGAACTGCTGCAAATCCTCCATCGAGTAGTGGCCTGCGAGTGCAAGCACCGAATAGAGCATTGGCGACATGTGTCCCGGATCGAGGAAGAATCGATCACGATAAGGATAGAGTGCATTATCTGGATCGTAGCGCAAAAACTCAGCGAACAATACGCTGACAAAATCAGCACCGCCCATAGCACCACCAGGGTGTCCGGACTTCGCCTTCTCCACCATAGAGGCAGCCAAAATACGAATATTATCCGCTGCCTTAACCAATTTAGATTTTGTTGTCATAACTCAATATGTGTATTATATAGACTTTTCCTAACATGAAACCAACTGCAAATGTAACAAAAAAAATCCGACAACACAATCGTTTATCGGATTTTTTTGCAATTATTTATACAGCTTTATTGAGTTGAGAGATAGTTGTTTTATTGACTCGCTCCTCGGCATAGTCGCGAGTAACAACGATACGCTCCTCATTCGACGACGGTGCTTCAAACATCAGATCCTTCATCACCTCCTCGCAGATTGAGCGCAAACCTCGCGCTCCGAGCTTAAACTCTACCGCCTTATCGACGATATACTCCAAGGTCTCGGGAGCAAACTCCAAATCTACACCATCCATCTTCAACATCGCCTTGTACTGGCTTACGATAGCGTTCTTAGGCTCGGTGAGGATATTTCGCAAAGCCTCGCGAGAGAGCGGCTCAAGATGTGTCAGCACCGGCAAACGACCCACCAACTCGGGGATAAGTCCAAACGAGCGGATATCCTGCGGCTGCACATATTTTAACATATTATCACGGTCGATACTCTCGGTGTCCACGCGGCCGTAACCCATGGCGCGGGTATTCAAGCGCTGAGCAATGCGCTTCTCTATACCGTCGAACGCACCACCGCAGACAAACAATATATTTTTGGTATTAACCTGTACAAACTGCTGCTCCGGATGCTTACGACCACCCTGCGGCGGTACATTTACGATTGTACCCTCCAAAATCTTGAGCAACGCCTGCTGAACACCCTCACCCGACACATCGCGAGTGATGCTTGGATTATCGCCCTTGCGAGCAATCTTATCGATTTCATCGATAAATACAATACCGCGCTCCGCTGCCTTCACATCGTAATCGGCAGCCTGCAACAAGCGCGAGAGGATACTCTCAACATCCTCGCCCACATATCCCGCCTGTGTCAATACGGTTGCATCGACAATGGTAAACGGCACCTTCAACAGACGCGCAATAGTGCGAGCAATCAGGGTCTTTCCCGTTCCGGTAGGGCCTACAAGCACGATATTCGACTTGTCAATCTCCACATCGTCAGCACCCTGCGCCACCGAAAGGCGCTTGTAGTGGTTATACACCGCCACGGCAATCGAACGCTTAGCCTCATCCTGGCCTATAACATATTTATCCAAAAACTCCTTAATCTCCTTCGGCTTTGGAACATCGTTCATGCTTACACCCTGCGGTTTAACCTTTGTCTTTGGCGATGTTATAGCCAAACCTGCCTCAGAGAGCGACTTGTGGCCAACCTCGATACACGCACCGCAGATATTCGAGCCGTCGATACCCTGGAACATAATATCAACCTCGTTGCGGCGACGACCGCAGAACGAGCAGCAATCTTCACGGCGTTGTCCGCCCTTATTTCCACCTTTCTGAGCCATAACTATTTTGCGTGTTTTGTAAGGACACTATCAATCAAACCATACTCCTTGGCCTCAGCCGCCGAGAGCCAATAGTCGCGATCGGCATCGCGCTCGATATCGGCAATGCTCTTACCCGAGTGCTCCGACAAAATCTCGTACAACTCGCGCTTTGTGCGAGCAATCTCGCGAGCCGTAATCTCGATATCCGAAGCCTGACCCTGAACACCACCAAGCGGCTGGTGAATCATAATGCGTGAGTGTGGCAACGCCTGGCGCTTACCCGCAGCACCTGCAGTCAAGAGTACCGCACCCATCGAAGCCGCCATGCCGGTACAGATGGTTGCAACATCGCAATTTACGAGCTGCATGGTATCATAGATACCAAGACCTGCCGAAACGCTACCGCCCGGGCTGTTGATATAGAGCTGGATATCATTCAACGGATCGGCCGACTCCAAGAAGAGGAGCTGTGCCTGAATAATGTTTGCAACATCGTCGGTTACGGGAGCACCGAGGAAGAGAATACGATCCATCATCAAGCGGCTGAAGACATCGAGTTGTGTAACATTCAACTGACGCTCCTCCAAAATCATAGGATTTATATAGGCAGACTGGATAGCCTTATAGTCGTGTAAGCGCAACGACGAGATACCGCAGTGGCCCATTGCAAACTTCTCAAACTCTTTCATAATCGTAAATTTTAATTATTCGACTTTACGAAGATTAAAAACTCTGCAAGTCTTAAGCCAACTTGCAGAGTTTTATTTATGTTTTACACAGGGTTCTCACCCCAAAAGTTGTATAAAAGAAGAGTTTAACCGTGACGGAACCTCCTTTTAGACGACTTTTTACAAGTTCTTAGCGAGCTCTGCAAAGTCCTCTGCCGAGATAGCCTTCTCAGTAACCTTTACCTTTGCGCGAACCGACTCAACAACCTTCTGCTCGTAGAGCTTCTCGTAGATCTTCTGGTTCTGCTCCTTGTTCTCGAGGATGTTCTTAACAAAGTTCTCGAGCATCTCCTCCGGTGCGTTAGGCATGCCATACTGAGCGAACTGTGCTGCAGCGAATACCTTAGCCTCTGCCTTAGCCTCGTCAGCCGAAACAGTGATCTTCTCAGCCTCGATTACGCGACGCTGGATGTAGTTCCAAGTGAACATCTTGAGGAACGACTCGAAGTCCTTCTCGATATCCTCCATAGTGAACTTACCCTCGTTGATGGTGTACAACCAACGCTTCATAAACTCGGTTGGCATAGCCAAAGCTGCCTTCTCGATCAAGAAGTCGCGAACAGCGAATGTGAAGAGGTAGTCGCTCTCACGCTTCAACTCAGACTCGATCTGTGCGTCGATGTATGCATTGAGCTGCTCCTCGTTTGTTACATCACCTGCAGGGAATGCCATCTTGAAGAACTCCTCGTTCAACTCAGGGTTAGCAAACTGACGGATCTTTGTGATCTCCAACGAGAATACCGGATTGATACCCTCCAACTCCTCCTCCTTAACGCCAAGGATTGAAGCACGCTGTGCAGGAGTCTTGTACAACTCGTTGATATTAACCTCAGTCTTGTAACCAACCTTCTTGCCGATGAATGGCTTGCGATCCTCGTCCGACATCGAGATAAGGCCAACATAAGCCTCCTCAACACGCAAATCGCCATTGTCGAGAGTTACATTCAAGGCCTCGTCCTTCTTCACCTTCTCAACCTCCTTCAACGAACCGTAGCGACGGAGATAGTTGTCGAGGAACGAAGCGTGCATCTTCTTGTCGATCTTGATCTTGTGGTAGGTAATCTTATCCTTTGCAGTGAGTGCTACATCATACTTTGGAGCTACACCATACTCGAATACGAACTCGTGAGTTGTGTTGTTCTCGAAATCGAAGTCGCCCTGCTCCTCAGCCGGAATTACATCGCCGATGTAGTCGATCTTCTCTGCCTGCAAATACTCAAATGCTGCATTCGAAGCCTTGCGATAAGCCTGCTCAGCTACTGCGCCCTTGCCGTACATCTTCTTGATTACGCCCATAGGAACCATACCCTGACGGAATCCCGGAATGTTAGCCTTGCGCTTGTACTCGCGAAGCATCTTCTCTACCTCAGCTGCATAATCTGCCTCCTCAACAACGATGCGAAGCAATGCTGCACCCTGCTCTTTCTCTACCTTTGTAATGTTCATAGTGTTTGATTTATTATTTTGTTTGTTTACGATTTCTCAAAATTCCGCGCAAAGATAATAATTTTTCTCCATTTATTAAAGTATATAGCCAATTATTATTAACTTTGCAGAGATATGAGATGTTTTATCACGATACTTATCGCCTTTGCCACGCTTATTTCGTGTGGCGGAGTGCGCAAAAATAGCAGCACTACACAAGTTGTGGAGCCCACCTTCTACACCTATGAGGTAGTGGCGCAATATCCCCATTCGCGCACAAGTTATACCCAAGGTTTGCAGTTCGCAGAGAACGAATTATGGGAGGGAACGGGCGAGTATGGAAATTCGCGCATTCTACGCACAGACCTCACTACAGGCAAGATTTTGGAGTCGAAAGCCATTTCGAAGGAGGAGTTTGGTGAGGGTATAACCCTGCTCGGTGACAAAATCTATCAGCTCACCTGGCTCAACGGCAAATTGCACATCTACGACCGCAAAACTTTGAAGCACCTTGCCACCCACAGCTACAAGGGTGAAGGTTGGGGCTTAACAAGCGACGGCACAAAGTTGTATATGTCGGACGGTACGCACTCTATTCGCGTAATTAACCCCGAAACGATGGTGCAAGAGAGCCGTTTTGGCGTAACTCTGCAAGGTAAACCACTATCGAACCTCAACGAGTTGGAGTGGATAGAGGGCAAAATTTGGGCAAATGTCTACACCACAAACTACATCGTCATCATCAACCCCGAGAATGGCGTTGTTGAGGGTGTGATAAACCTCACGGGCATACTCCCCGAGAGCGAGTACGACCGGAAGACTGATGTGCTGAACGGCATAGCCTACGACAGTGCCACAAAGCGCATCTTCGTAACGGGCAAAAATTGGAGTAAACTATTCGAAATTAAGATTATAGCGCAATAATGATTACCGCAGTAGAATTTCGCAGACATCTGCATCGCCACCCCGAACTTTCGTTCGAGGAGGTGCAGACCGCAACATATATCGAACAGGCATTGACCGAGGCAGGTATCCCGCACTCTCGCATTGCCGAAACGGGTATTTTGGCTAAGATTGAGGGCAAGGGCGACCTCTCGCGTGCCATTGTTCTGCGTGCCGACATTGACGCACTCCCCGTTGAGGAGCAGAACGGCTTGGAGTACGCATCAGAGAACAAGGGTGTGATGCACGCTTGCGGACACGATATCCACGCCGCGGTACTCTACGGAGTATTGCTCCGTCTTGCCGAGAAACGCGATTTCGAAGGTACCATCTTCGGCGTTTTCCAGCCAGGTGAGGAGTGTAATCCCGGAGGAGCATCGAAGATTTTAGCCGAAGAGCCATTTGCCGAATACAATGTTGTTGCTGTCATTGGCGAGCACACCGACAGCGGCTTGGAGGTTGGGGAACTCGGCTTCTGCAAGGGCGAATTTATGGCTGCAAGCGACGAACTACGCTTCTGGGTTCGTGGTAAAGGCGGCCATGCTGCCATGCGCGACAAGTTGAACGACACGGTAGTTGCCGCAGCGCATCTTATAACGATGTTGAACGCCGTAAACGACGACAGCACAGTGCTTTCGCTTGGCAAAGTTGTTGCCGACGGAGCTACAAATGTAATTCCTGATGAGGTCTACATAGAGGGTACTTTCCGCTGCTTCAGCGAGGAGCACCGCCACACCGTTTGGCACATTATCGAGGCGGCAGCGCAGTCGGTAGATGCAAAGTTCGGCACAACAACCGAGGTTGATATCAACCACGGCTACCCTGCAGTTATCAGCGACAACGAGTTAGTAGATAAGGCAGTTGCACTTGCTGCCGAAAATGGCGTTGCGGTAAAGATGTTGCCAAAGCGCTATACAGCCGAGGATTTCGGCCACTACTGCGTGCGCTATCCGTCACTCTTCTACCGCCTTGGCGTAGGCACCGATGCAGGCCGCAGCCACACCTCGACCTTCGCACCCAACGAGGAGGCCATCGAAGTCGGAATAGACTTTATGGAGGCGTTGGCGAGGAGCTTATAGGGCTATTAGCTGTTAGCCATTAGCCATTAGCATTTGTTATGGTATAGAATGGCAATCGCTCGTTACACTCGC
>JAFZDR010000148.1 GCA_017561105.1 Alistipes sp.
CGGCCTGCGCGACCCGCCTCCTGATAGTACGACTCGAGCGAATCACTCATTGTATAGTGGACGACAAAACGCACATCGCGCTTATCGATACCCATTCCGAATGCGTTGGTAGCCACCATGATACGAGTTTTTCCGCTCACCCATTCATCTTGTCGCATCGAGCGCTCGGTGGTCGGCAAACCTCCGTGGTAGAATGATGCCGATTCGCCCTGCTCGATAAGGTAATTTGCAACTCTTTCGGCAGTGTTGCGCATGCGGACATAGACAATTCCGCAGCCCGGAACATTGTTGATTATTCGCATCAGTTGTCCCTCCTTGTCGTCGGTCTGACGAACGCTGTACGAGAGATTTGGGCGGAGGAATGAGGATTGCAGCACATTAGGCTCGGCAAACTCCAGCTGCTCCATAATATCCTTGGCAACTTGCGGCGTTGCCGAGGCTGTTAGTGCCAATATCGGGGTGTCGGGGAGCAATCTTCTTAACTCCTTGATTCGCAGATATGAAGGGCGGAAGTCGTAACCCCATTGCGATATGCAGTGCGCCTCATCCACCGCCAGGAGCGATACATTCATTCTATCCACTCGCAGGCGGAACATCTCGCTTGAGAGTCGCTCGGGTGCAACATAGAGAAACTTTACATCGCCATATACGCAGTTGTCGAGCGCAATATCTATCTGTCGGCTCGATAGTCCTGAGTGAACGGCCACCGCGGGAATACCTCTGCGACGGAGCGCATCCACCTGGTCCTTCATTAGCGCTATAAGGGGTGTTACCACAATGCACAAACCCTCACTTGCGAGTGTCGGAAGTTGATATATTATCGACTTTCCACCACCCGTAGGCATAAGTACCAGCGTGTCGCGACCCGACAAAACCGACTCTATCGCCTCGCGTTGCATCGGGCGAAATGAGTCGTATTGCCAATACTTTTTGAGTGTATCGAGTAACTTTTGCTCCATAGTCGCGAAGATAGTGCAATTTTTTGAGAAAATAGGCTGTTTTGTGCGAAAATCTATATATATTTGTAGTATGATTCTGCACGCGAACTGCAAAATAAACCTCGGACTCGATATTCTTCGCCGTCGCGAAGATGGCTTTCACGACCTCGAAACGGTGATGATTCCCGTATCGGGGTTGTATGATGTTGTTGAGGTTGAGCGAGTTGAGGGTACTTCTATCTTTGAGCAGCGCGGCTTGGTTGTCGATTGCGATGCCGAGCAAAATCTCTGCATGAAGGCACTGCGCCTGATGCAGCGACTCTATGGCGTTGGCGAGGTGCGCATCACCCTCGATAAGCGAGTTCCGTTTGGAGCAGGTCTGGGTGGAGGATCGAGCGATGCTACATCGGTAATTTTGGCGGTAAACGAACTCTTTGAACTCGGTTTAAGCGAGGATAGATTGGTTGAAATTGCAGCAATGATAGGTAGCGACACCGCATTCTTTGTGCGCAATACGCCGCAACTTTGTACCGGTCGTGGTGAGAAGATGACGCCGATTGAGTTGCCGTTGCAGGGCAAATATCTCGCTATCGCAAAGCCGAATGAAGGGGTATCGACCAAAGAGGCCTATGTTGGCGTAAAACCTGCAGTTCCGCAGGTGCGGTTGAGCGAACTCTTGCAGCGTCCGATTGAGGAGTGGCAGGGAGCGGTCAAGAATGACTTCGAAAATCATATTTTTGTGGCGCATCCTGCAATTGCGGAGTTGAAAAAAACGATGCTCAATGCGGGTGCAGTTTATGCCTCGATGTCGGGTTCGGGTTCGGCCGTATTCGGGCTATTCGAGAGTGCTCCGCAAATAGAAATAGCAGACAGTAACTACTTAAAAATAATGAGATTATGAGAAAATTGATTCTTTGTGTGGTGATGGCATTTTTCGCCGTTATCGCATCGGCACAGGAGCTTAATGTTGGCTCTTTCAATGTGCGACTTCTCGCCAAGGGTGACTACAAAAAGCACAATGGATGGGATTTGCGCAAGACACAGCTTTGCGATATGATCAACCTCGAGGCGTTCGATGTTTTCGGTGCGCAGGAGGTTAAGAAACCGCAGTTGGACGATATGTTGGCAATGTTGCCTGACTACCGTTATGTAGGCGTTGGTCGCGATGACGGTAAGGAGAAGGGTGAGTATAGCCCTGTATTCTACCGCAAGGATAAGTTCAAGTTGTTGGACTGCGGTACTTTCTGGCTCTCGGATACACCTGATCAGGTGTCGAAGGGCTGGGATGGCTTGTGCCGTCGTGTTTGCTCGTGGGCATATTTGCAGCGCAAGAGCGACAAGGCTCGTTTCTACTTCCTCTCTACCCACCTCGACCACAAGGGTAAGGTTGCAAAGATGGAGGGCGCGAAGCTTATCGTTAAGTTTGTGAAGGAGCACTGCAAGGGTGAGAATGTTATCATCGTTGGCGACTTCAATGTCGATCAGGATAGTGCACCATACAATGTATTCGCAAAGAGCGGTGTGTTGAACGACACCTACGATATTGCAAAGTATCGCTTCGCTCCAACCGGAACATTCAACGCTTTCCAGCCTCGTCGTTACACCGATCGACGCATCGACCACATCTTCGTATCGAACGATATCAAGGTTAGCCGCTATGGTACTTTGACCTATCACTACTTCCGCGATATGAAGGCTGAGCAGCAGGATATGGGCTCGGCTGCACCAAAGGAGATTAAGGGCGAAAATCGCGATGTTAAGTGTATTTCGGATCACTACGCTATTCAGTCGTTCCTCACTTTGAATAACAATGCTAAACCTAAGAAGGTTAATGAGTTGAACGTTGGTTCGTTCAATATCCGTAATGGCCGTTCGCTCCGTCCGGGCGAGGCACGACCAAATGGCAAGAAGAACGACTATTCAAAGTATGATGGCTGGGATGATCGCAAGCAGTATGTTTGCGATATGGTTAACCTCGAGGCATTCGATGTATTCGGTGCTCAGGAGGTGCGCAAGGGACAGCTCGACGATATGTTGGCAATGTTGCCTGATTATGATTATATAGGTGTAGGTCGCGATCACGGCGATGACCGCGGTGAGTTCTCGCCTGTATTCTATCGCAAGGATGTATTGAAGAAGTTGGATGGCGGTACCTTCTGGCTCTCGCCAACACCTGAGAAGCCGTCAAAGGGCTGGGATGCAAAATACAACCGCATCTGCTCGTGGGGTGTATTCCTCCACAAGCCATCGGGCAAGAAGATCTGCTTTATGAATGTTCACTTCGACCACCGTGGTGTTCAGGCTCGTATCGAGGCATCGAAGCAGATTGCAGAGTATGTGAAGAAGAACTGCAAGGGTATGACAGTTATCCTCTCGGGCGACTTCAATGTAACACAGCATAGCGACAGCTACAAGACTTTGGTTGATACTAAGGTGTTGAAGGATACTTACAACTTGGCAAAGTATCGTTTCGAGCCTACAGGAACATTCAACAGCTTCAACCCTCGTCGCTACACCACATATCGCATCGACCATCTCTTCGTTTCGAAGGGTGTGAAGGTTGATCGTTGGGGCGTGCTCACTTATCACTATTTGCGTACTCCTACAGCCGAGGAGGTAGCTGCGGCTCAGGCTAATCCAAAGAAAAAGAAGATTGAGAACCGAGATGTTAAGTGTATTTCGGATCACTATGCAATTCAGTCGTTCATTAAGTTGAAGTAAATTCGCCTAAATGGGTAATTTCGGCGTTAAGCATCGGTCGTTGAGTTGCTCACATACGCCACAGTATGCTCCGCACTCAACGCCTTGCTTGCCTTGAAATTCCACCATTTATACAAATTTATAATGTTCGCCTAAATCTAAGCTAATGGCTAATGGCCAATAGCTAATGGCCAAAAAAAATAGCGATGAGCAGCAAACTCATCGCTATTTTTTTATATCCTCTCCAATATCTCATCGAGCGATTTACGCTTCTTCTCGGTTGGGGTGTCGGTTGCATAGCCGATAGGGATAATAGCAACAGGGTAGACTGTTTCGCCGTCGATACCCAACACCTCGCTCACGATTGCAGGGCGGAAGTTGCAAACCCAGCATGAGCCGAGTCCCACCTCTGTCGCAGCAAGGCAGATATGCTCAACTGCGATTGCGGCGTCGATGTCGGCATGGTCGTGACTGTCCTTCTTGCGGGTCCACGACTGCGAATGGTCGCCACAAACCACTATATATAATGGTGCCTGCTGAAACCACTCCTGCGCATATCCTGCGTGCAAAGCAACGCGCTTCTCCTCGCTCTCCACGATGATAAACTTCCATGGCTGGAAATTTACCGCCGACGGTGCAAGTCGCGCACACTCAAGTATATAATCAATCTTCTCCTGCTCCACAGTGCGCTGCTCGTAAGCGCGAGCCGAATAACGAGCCTTTACCAAATCCAAGAAATTTCCCATAGTTTTTATCGCTTTTCTGTCGGCAAAAGTACAATTTTTAATTTTTAATTTTACATTTTTAATTTGAAAAGTCCTTAACTTTTCACTATATTTGCACGATTGTATCTTTGATACAAAGTTTTTAGTGGAAAATGAAAGAGCAAAATATAGATATTAAGACAACAATCGAGGAGTCGGACTACAAGTACGGCTTCACCTCCGATATCGAAACCGAGTTCATTCCCAAGGGTCTGAACGAGGGCGTTATTCGCCTTATTTCGGAGAAGAAGGGCGAGCCGGAGTGGATGCTCGAGTTGCGCTTGAAGGCCTATCGCCACTGGCTCACCTTGAAACACCCGACATGGGGACACCTCGATATTCCCGAGATCGATTTCAACGATATAATCTACTTTGCGGCACCTAAAAAGAAGAAGGAACTTGCCTCGATGGATGAGGTGGATCCCGAACTCAAAGCCACCTTCGACAAACTCGGTATTCCGTTGGAGGAGCAGAAGGTCTTGGCAGGTGTGGCTGTAGATGCAGTCTTGGACTCGGTGTCGGTAAAGACCACATTCCAGAAGGAGTTGGCAGAGCGTGGAATTATCTTCTGCCCAATCTCGGAGGCGGTGCGCGACTATCCCGAGTTGGTGCGCAAGTATCTCGGCTCGGTTGTACCATACGCCGATAACTTCTATGCAGCTTTGAATACGGCGGTCTTCTCGGACGGCTCGTTCTGCTATATCCCTAAGGGTGTGCGTTGTCCTGTGGAGCTTTCGACCTACTTCCGCATCAATGCGCAGGGTACAGGTCAGTTCGAGCGCACACTTATCGTGGCTGACGAGGGCTCGTATGTGAGCTATCTCGAGGGTTGTACAGCCCCTCAGCGCGACGAAAATCAGCTCCACGCTGCAGTTGTGGAGATTGTTGTTGAGCGCGATGCCGAGGTTAAGTATTCGACAGTGCAGAATTGGTATCCGGGCGATAAAGAGGGTAAGGGCGGCATCTACAACTTCGTAACCAAGCGAGGTATCTGCCACGAAAATGCACACCTCTTCTGGACTCAGGTCGAAACCGGTTCGGCAATAACTTGGAAATATCCGAGCTGCGTCTTGATGGGTGATAACTCGGTGGGCGAGTTCTACTCGGTGGCTATGACAAACAACTTCCAGCAGGCCGATACGGGTACAAAGATGATTCACATCGGTCGCAATACCCGCAGTCGCATTGTATCGAAGGGTATCTCGGCTGGTCAGTCGCAGAACGCCTATCGTGGTCTTGTGAAGGTTATGCCGAAGGCTGAGAATGCCCGCAACTA
>JAFZDR010000149.1 GCA_017561105.1 Alistipes sp.
GGATTACTACGCCTCGCAAATGGCTAAAGAGGATGCGAAACTTGTGCGTCTGGGTAATAAGTACGACTCGTTGAGAAGGTGCCAGCGAGCTTGCGAGGAGCAGAGAGCTCTGTTGCGCAAGAGCGGCAGAAAACGCCGATTGGAGCGCGAGGATAGCTACAAGCAGCGAAGGGTTGGTGTGATGCAGGAGATGAAGAAGTATGACGCTCAGATTGCCGCTCTTAATCTCGGCAGAGAGCAGCTTAAAAAGCGTCAGGGCGTGATTGAAAAGCGCAAAAAAAAGTTGCAGAAAAGTTGTGATGATTTTACCAATCTCATTAACTTTGTAACCCAAATAAAGGAGCACTCTTTTTGGGGGGCAGAGATTGTTCAATATGTGGCAGATACCACCTTTTTGGGCGATATAACTCTGCGCCTTGTACCGCGTAGCGGCAATTTCATCATAGAGTTTGGAACTATCGATAACGGAGAGCAGAAGTTGTCGAAGTTGCAGCGATTCTATGATGAGGGTTTGTCGTCTATAGGTTGGAGTGAGTACAAGAAGATAGATGTAAGATACGATAAACAGGTGATTTGTACGAAATAGGTATGGAGAACAAGGATTATATAATCGGAATAGATATCGGCTCGTCGAATGTTGTTATGGCGGCAGGCGTTCGCAATAGTGCTGGCGAAATATCGGTTCTTGGTGTCGAGGTTCAGCAGGTTGAAGGCTGCGTTAAGAATGGCGATATCGTGAACTATATCGAGCTTGGAAACGCTATTGCCAAGGCTAAGACGGCGCTGGAGCAGGATCTCGGTTTGAGATTGAACTCCTCGTATGTTGCCGTGTCGGGCAAGTCGGTATATTGCGTTCGTTACGAGGATTATGTCGAGATCAACAATCAGACAGGTTGCGTAACCGAGAATGAGTTGCGCGAGCTCCACTCCCGTATCGAGATGGTAGTGTCGGGCGGTGGCGACGAGATAATCGAGCGTACACCTCTCCGCTATTGCATTGACGATCGTCAGGAGGTGAAGAATCCGTTGGGTACCTATGGTCGTAAGCTCTCTGCAACCTATCTCTTTGTGTTGGTAAGTCGCCAGCAGATTGATATGGTAAACCGAGCCCTATATCGTGCCGACATCAAGGCGTGCGGCTTGTGCGTAAGCCCAACCCTCTTGCCTTCGCTTTTATTGAGCGAGGCCGAGCGTGAAGAGGGCGCAGTAATTGTCGATATTGGTGGCGACCTCACCGATATATCGGTTGTCTATAACCAGAAGTTGTGGTACTTCTCGTCGTTGCCTATCGGTGCATCGAGCATCAACAACGATATGCGCGACTTCCTAAGAATTCCGGCGAAGGATATCGACCAGCTCAAGCGCAGATATGGCTCAGCCATTGCCGATGGCGTGCCTGAGAATGTTACCGTACCTGTAAAGACTGCATCGCAGGCCAAGAAGCAGATTCTCCAGCGTAATATAGCCGAGATTATCGAGGAACGATTGAAGGATATAGCAGGCTTTGTGGCTCGCGAGTTGAAGGCGGCAAAGTTTGTCAATAGAATATCTTGCGGAGTTGTCCTGACAGGCGGTTCGGCATACCTTGCAAATATCGAGGAGCTCTTTGCCCGCGAGTTGAAGATGGATGTGAAACTTGGTCGTGTATTGAACGGCCTTGACGACGATTCGCAGCAGCAGGTTAGTGCATTCCCTCAAGCTGTAGCTATGGGATTGTTGCTCTATGGTGCGCAGCACAATGTCTGCGAGACTGTACCTGATCGCTCTCATGTTGCAAACCGCCCACGAGTGGTTGAGACTCCTATAGAGCCGGTCAAGGAGGAGATGAACTTCAACTTCGCAACTACCAACAGTGTAACAGTCGAGACGCCTAAGGCCGAGCCTGAGGTAGCTCCAATTGCAGCACCTGTTGTTGAGGAGCACACACCAATTGCTCCAACCCCTGAAGTTGAGGAGGAGAGTGTCGCTATGGAGCGTGAAGAGGTGTCGGATAAGACCGAGCCGACAGAGATTATTCAGGAGGAGCAGGAGGAACCAAAGCCTGAGAAACCGCAAAAGCCGAAGTGGACAGATCGCTTCCGTGGTTTTGCAGAGCGTTTTCGTAACAAGGTGGATGATATGTTCACCGGCGATGATTATATTTAGTAGATGAGTATGGAAGATTATAGCATATTGAATGATCTTGTGTCGATCAAGAGCCAGCCGTCGCGCATTATGGCGATGGGTGTCGGTGGTGCAGGTGGCAATGCCATTGAGCACATGTGGCAGATGCAGATCGAAGGTGTAAACCTTGCAGCATGTAATACCGACCAGGATGACCTCGACAAGCTACATATTGCCGAGGAGAATAGAATCTTGCTCGGAGATGATGGCCTTGGAGCGGGTAATACTGCCGATCGAGGTAGAGATTGCGCAATCGCATCATTGGATAAGGTGCGCGATTTGTTGATCGCAAGAGGTACCGAGATGCTCTTCTTGGCTGCAGGTATGGGTGCAGGTACCGGAACAGGTGCTACACCTGTAATTGCCGAGCTTGCACATCAGATGGGTATCTTAACCGTAGCTATCGTTACGACACCTCCGAAGAATGAGGGCCCGCATCGTACCGCGCAGGCTAATGCAGGTATCGAGAAGTTGCGCAAGAGTGTGGATGCAATGATTTTGCTCAGCAACGACGCCATCAACGAGCTCTATGGCCATCTTCCTGCAAGTACGGGCTTTGGTCGAGCAAACGATGTTGTGGCGTTTGCCGCAAAGGGTATTGCCGAGATTATCACTCACAAGTCTAACCTGGTAAATGTCGATTTCTCCGATGTGTGCACCGTTATGCGAGATAGCGGTAGTGCCATTATGGGCGTAGCGACAGAGTCGGGTGATGACCGTGCCGATAAGGTGATTGATAAGATTTTGACATCGCCGCTCTTTGGCGATGTGTCGATCAGCGGCTCGCGCAATGTGCTTGTCAATATCTCGGTGTCGAGTGCCGAGGGCTTGACCCTGAATGAGGCACATCGTGTACGCGACAGAGTTCAGTATCATGCCAAGAGTGAGGATGAGAACGGAAATGTTCGATATACCAACATTATCTGGGGTATGAGTATAAAGCCTAACCTCAACGAGGATGAGATTGAGGTTGTGGTGGTTGCTACAGGCTTCGATAGCGATAATCTTATTCGCCCTGTAGTTATCAAGAACGAGCCGGAGCCGGAGGTGCACCCACAAGAGGCAGCGCCTGCCGTTGAGAAGGATTCTGAGAGCAAGGTCGAGCCGACCCAGCCGCAGAACCCAACTCCTGCAATGCCTAAGTTTCGCCCTGCGCCTATGCCTATAGTTCGCCCTGCGCGTAACTTTGCCGAGATTGAGGAGTGCAAGCGAGTACCTGCATATATTACACACGGCATAACGCTCACTACGGCGACAAAGGTTCATCAGATTAGCGGCGTAGAGAAGGATCAACCTGCTCCAGAGTCGAATATGCCGGCACTATTCTAACGAGTTGAGAGAGGTAGATATGAATTTTATAGAGTATTTGAGCTGCCCGCCCGACACGGTGATGTTGATGGTTGTTACACTCTTGTTGCTGATGTTGTCGGCTATGATGTCGGCATCGGAGGTGGCATTCTTCTCGTTGCAGCCATCCGATTTACGCGCAATAAAGCAGCGTAACACCATGGCGTCGGAGGGAGTGTTGCGATTGCTCAAGAATGGCGATTCGTTGCTTGCAACAATTCTTGTGGCAAACAACCTGGTGAATATCGCTATCGTAATCTGCTCGTCGAAGATTGTAGATACCATTTTCGCATTCCATAGCGCGACTGTCGAGTTTCTCTTTACGGGTGTGCTCGTAACATTTCTGTTGCTCCTTTTTGGTGAGATATTGCCAAAGATTGTGGCGCAGACATCGAATGTGAAGGTTGCGTTGCTCCTTGCACAACCGCTTATTGTGCTGCGATGGGTCTTCTATCCATTCTCGTATATCCTGATAAATACAAGTGGCCGTTTTGGCAAGATGGCAATGCCTAACAACGATAATATCTCGATTGAGGAGTTGGCCGATGCGGTAGATATGACAACCGAGCCGGAGAGCGAGGAGCAGAAGATTTTGTCGGGTATTGTGGCGATATCGTCGCGCGAGGTCGAGGATATTATGCGCCCACGCATAGATATCAAGGCGGTGGAGCAGACCATGACCTTTACCGAGGTTAAGAAGGTTATTACCGAGACGGGCTATTCGCGCTTGCCGGTCTATAACGAGGATCTCGACGATATCAAGGGTGTATTGTTTGTTAAGGATTTGCTCGAGCATATCTCCAAGGGCGACGAGTTCGGTTGGCAGCGACTTATTCGCGAACCATACTTTGTGCCTATGCACAAGAAGGTGAATGTCGTGTTGGAGGATTTCCAGCGACAGAAGTTCCATATGGCTATCGTGGTGGATGAGTATGGTGCAACTCAGGGCTTGATATCGTTGGAGGATATCTTGGAGGAGGTTGTCGGCGAGATTTCGGACGAGAGTGATGTCGATGAGTCATTCTACAAGCGATTGAACGAGAATACCTACCTCTTCGAGGGAAAGACCCATATTGTGGATGTTATCCGAGTGCTCGACCTCGACGATGATATCTTCGAGGATGTGCAGGGCCGCGCCGAGACTATTGCGGGACTTATGCTCGAGATTAACCGCAACTTCTTGAAGAAGGGCGATGAGGTGTCGGCTCACGACATTCGTTTTATCGTCGAGAAGATGGAGGGCCACCGCATCGACAAGATTAAGATAATCGTCAAGAATAATGAGTAGCCGCCTATTCATAGAGAACATAGGCTCGGAGGTGGCTTTGCGCGAAGGTGCACACGCTGAAGATCTATGCCTTGTTGATAGTTTCTCGAATAAGAGCCGCCGATGCGAGGTATTGGCGTGGCGAGCTATCGTACGCCGCGAGCTGGGCGCTGATGTGCAGATTGGCTACGACGAATATGGCGCACCAAAGGTCGATACCCTCGCAACATATATAAGTGTGTCGCACAGCCGAGGTGTTGTTGCCGTGCTTATATCCGATACGCCATGTGCCATAGATATAGAGCAGACTGATCGCAATTTTCGCAGGGTGGCGAGCCACTACCTCTCGGAACGAGAGCTGGCCTTGGCCGAGGAGCATAACCTCTTTGCCGAGATTTGGTGTGCAAAGGAGGCGCTCTACAAATATCACAAAGTCGGTAAACTCGATTTTATTAGGGATGTTATAATTCGAGAATATAGCCCTCAGAATGGTACTCTTATAGCGACTATTTGCGACGTAGAACCTGTTGAAGTTGCACTGAGCAACAATGGGGAGCTCGCAATGGCGATAATCAGATAGTCTTAAATCTTTTAGCTATACGCTCTGCCGTATAGCTAATGTTTTTCTTGGCAACGGCTGGTTGCATAGCCTCCTCTATCGACATGCCTTCGGGCGTAATCACCTCAATGGCTGCAAAGCCGCTATTGCGTAATTCGTCGCACCACACTACGCTACCGCCTATTGCTATGGCCGGTATTTGTTGCTTTAAGGCTGTGGCAAGCACACCACTTGGAGCCTTGCCCATAACGGTCTGATCGTCGAGTCGTCCTTCGCCCGTGATGACGAGGTCGCACCCCTCGAGAATATGGTCGAAATCTATCGCCTCGAGCACCATATCTATGCCGCGCATCAATCTTGCATTTAGCAGCGCCTTGATACCGCCGCCCAAACCTCCAGCAGCGCCTGCACCTGCCATTGTGGCAATCTGTGCGCCGTTGAACTCCTCAACCACGCGAGCGAAGTTGCGCAGACCGAGGTCTAACTGCTCCACCATTTCGGGCGTAGCGCCCTTTTGCGGTGCAAATATGTAGGCTGCACCCTCTTCGCCATAGAGCGGATTTGTAACATCACATGCAACCACAAATTCACATTCGGATAGCTCTTGTCGTACGCGCAAATTGTCTATTTTATGGATCTTTGCGAGAATCTCGCCACCGCCGATAAGTTCGTTGCCCTCACTGTCGAGAAGACGAAATCCGAGTGCGCGAAGCATTCCCGCTCCGGCATCGTTTGTGGCACTGCCACCTATACCTATTAAGAATTTACGACAGCCCCTCTCTATAGCATCGACGATCATCTCGCCGGTGCCGTAGGTTGATGTGAGCATAGGATTGCGCTCCTCCTCGCGGAGAAGTGGCAGGCCGCTTGCTGCCGACATCTCTATTACGGCTGTTCTCTTCTCTTTGATTATACCGTATCGGGCAGATATGGCGCGACCGAGCGGATCGTCCACCTCGGTTGTGATGTAGTCGCCACCAACTCTGTCAATCAGCGCCTCGACAATGCCCTCACCTCCGTCTGCAATCGCCACCTTCACCACCTCGCATTGCGGAGAGTGGCGGCGAAATCCCTCCTCAAAAGCATCGGCAACCTCACGCGAGGTGAGCGAGCCCTTGAATGAGTCGGAGGCAACGACAAGTTTCATACCTATTTCTTATATCGGCGAATAGCCTCGTAAGCCGCTTCGTGGCACTTAGAACGAGGGTTGATCTTGAAATATGGATTTTTGGTGTTAGGATGTACTCTGTTCGAGAGGAATACAAATACCAAATCCTCCTTTGGATCGGCCCATACCATAGTGCCTGTATATCCCGAGTGGCCAAAACTACTCTTCGATGCCGAAGGGGCGTAGTAGTAAGGCTTGGTAGTGCGCTTTTTGAGCGGCAAATTGTCGTTCAGACGACGCTTGTCGAAGCCGATACCGCGATGGTTGTCATTCTTCGGATATTGGCACGATGTCCACTCCTTTACGGTCTTGCGCTTGAAGTAGCGAACACCGTCGTACACTCCGCCATTGCACCACATCTGCAAAATTGGTGCAAGGCTTGCTGTATTGGCAAACAGACCCGCATTTCCCGATACACCGCCGAGCGAAGCAGCCGCATAGTCGTGAACATAGCCGTGAATGACTTTACGGTGGTTGCTGTTTCGTGCGGTTGGTACAATCTCTGAGAGTGGATATTTGTCGCGCGGATTGTATGTTGCATCCTTAGCTCCGAGTGGCTTGTAGAACTCCTCATAGAGATAATCCTCATACTTCTTGCCTGTGATGCGCTCAATCAGAGTGGGGTATGTGTGGAACATAAGGCACGAGTAGTGGAACTTCTTCGCTCTATTCTTCTGCTCCGCAATTCTACGGAACATAATGTCGTGTGTATTCTTGCACACATATATGCTGTCGCAATAGGTGTATGGGAACTCCTCGCTCTTCTCTCGGCTGAACATTTCGGGGTTCAGCTCTCGCTCCTTGTTGTACAACATTTTTGCTGCGCTGATATTTATCAAACCGCCCTGATGTGTCAGGAACTCGCGGAGGGTTACATCCTCCTTGTTCGAGCCGCGCAACTCCTCGAAGTAGTGCGAGTATGGTTTGTCGAGGTCGAGCTTGCCCTGCTCCACAAGGCGCATAAGGCAGATTGTAGCAGCCATGACCTTTGTGCACGATGCCATATCGTAGAGGTGGTTGTTCTCTACCTTCTGCTCGCACTCGTAGGTGTGGTAGCCGTAGCTCTTATGGAATACTATCTTGCCCTTGCGAGCTACCAAAATCTGACAACCCGGAAAACATTTGCTCTCGATGGCGCTATTGGCTATCGAGTCGATGGTGCGATTAAGATATTCGCCATTCATCTTTACGCTCTCGGGTGTGGCATAGGTCAAAGCTGTTGCTTTCTTGGCAGCTACAACTGTAGGTGCCGAAATGAGTACAATGCAGATAAAGAGTAGAAGTTTTTTCATACAATTTGAGTTATTTTTCACAAAGGTAACAAAATTTTCGGTGGGTTGAAATTTCTCACGCCATAATTTATTATCTTTGCAGTCGCTATGGCAAAATCCGTAACACAATCATTAGGTACCGACAATATCGGCAAGTTGCTATTCAACTACGCCACTCCGGCAATTATAGCAATGGCTTCGTCGTCGTTGTACCACCTTATCGACAGTGCCTTTGTAGGACACGGTGTAGGTGGCGCAGCTATTGCCGGTATGGCGATTACAATGCCTATCATGAATATCGGTGCCGCTTTTGGTGCTATGGTGGGTATTGGTGCTGGTGCGCGAATATCGCTGCGATTGGGTGAGGGAAATAAGGCTGCAGCCGAGAAGACATTGTGTAATGCCGTAATCCTGAATGTGGTTATAGGCTTTACCATAATGGCCCTTATGCTCACCTTTATCGACGAGATTCTGCTGCTCTTTAGCGGAGGTCGTGCCTCGGCCGAGACACTGCAGTATGCTCGCGAGTTCATGCAGATTATTCTGCTCGGAAATGTAACAATGCACCTCTACCTCGGCATGAACGATATGATTCGTGCATCGGGCAATCCGCGCAAGTCTATGGCAATAATGCTCACCTCGGTGGCTGTAAATCTGATGCTCAATCCGCTCTTTATCTTCAAGTTTGGCTGGGGTATTCAGGGATCGGCTGCAGCAACCGTAATTTCGCAGTTTGTCTCCTTCCTGATAGCACTCTCGCACTTCTGCTCCAAGAAGTCGTTCTTGCGATTTAAGCGCGAGGCATTCCACTTCGATTGGAAGATTGTGGGCAATATCCTCTCTATTGGTCTTGCTCCGTTCCTTATGAATATATGCGCTTCGCTTGTTGCGGCATTTGTCAATTCGGCAATGTTGCACTATGGCGGTATGGGCGTTCACGATATCGTTTCGCGCGAGCAGGGCGCTGCCGATCTCTATGTCGGTGCCTATGGCATTGTCAATCGCGTTGTGTTGCTCTTTATTATGGTGATTCAGGGTTTAAATCAGGGTATGCAGCCTATCGTGGGTTATAACTATGGTGCCAAGAACTACGATCGAGTTCGCAAAGTCGTCTTTTTGACAATCGGCTGCGGTATAACTATCGCA
>JAFZDR010000150.1 GCA_017561105.1 Alistipes sp.
GTCGTGTAACCATCGCGGGCAAGACCAAGTTTACCTGCGTGGATGGTCCGGAGTTCAATGCCTACGATGTCGATTTCGACGAGGCTATGCGCCGTCAGGGAATGTACCGCACACAGGAGCAGCGCGCATTGGCTATTCAGCATGAGCGTGAGGCGGGACACAAGTGTAACATTGGTTTGGATAAGTAGGTTATGGCAAATAAGATACCTCGCGTAGCAGTACGCGAACAAGACCCAAAGGTGCGAGCAACCAATTTTGAGGAGGTTTGCTACGGCTACAATGTGGAGGAGGCACAGTTGGAGGCTACACGATGCCTTGATTGTAAGAATCCGCGTTGTGTAGCGGCTTGCCCTGTAGGTATTCAGATTCCGCGATTTATCGAGCGTCTTCGCGAAGGCGATACTAAGGGTGCAGCCGAGGTTATCGGTCAGGACTCATCGTTGCCAAGCATCTGTGGTCGTGTTTGTCCGCAGGAGTCGCAGTGCGAGGGCTCGTGTATCCTTGGCATCAAGGGTGAGCCTGTGGCAATCGGTAAGTTGGAGCGCTTTGTGGGCGATTGGCAGTTGGAGAATGGTCGTCCTGCAGTCGAGATAGTAAAGAATGGTCACAAGGTGGCTATCGTAGGTAGTGGCCCTGCTGGCTTGGCTTGCGCAAGCGATCTTGCAAAGATGGGCTACGAGGTTACTATCTTCGAGGCGTTGCACGAGGCAGGTGGTGTACTTGTTTACGGTATTCCTGAGTTTCGTTTGCCAAAGGAGCGTGTCGTAAAGGCAGAGATCGAGAGCGTGAAAGCTCTTGGCGTAAAGATAGAAACCGATGTGGTTGTAGGTCGCACCATTACTGTCGACGAGTTGCTCGACGAGGAGGGCTACGACGCTGTATTTGTTGGCTCGGGTGCAGGTCTGCCACGCTTTATGGGTATCGAGGGCGAGAACCTAAACGGTGTATTGTCGGCAAATGAGTTCCTCACACGCGCAAACCTTATGCACGCATACGATGCGGAGTACGATACTCCAATCTATGTAGGTCGCAAGGTTGTAGTTGTTGGTGGCGGTAATGTAGCAATGGATGCAGTGCGCACCGCAAAGCGTTTGGGTGCCGAGGCTGCTATCGTATATCGTCGTAGCGAGAAGGAGTTGCCTGCCCGCGTCGAGGAGGTGCACCATGCTAAGGAGGAGGGCATCGAGTTTAAGATGCTGACAAACCCTACAGCTGTGCTTGGTGACGAAAAAGGCTGGGTACGCGCTATCAACTGCGTACAGATGGTGCTCGGTGAGCCTGATGAGAGCGGTCGTCGCTCGCCTGTGGAGGTTGTAGGTTCGGATTTCGAGATGGAGTGCGATGTTGTGGTTATGGCACTCGGAACATCGCCTAATCCGCTTATCGCTTCGACTACCGATGCGCTCGAGACTACCCGCCGTGGTTGTATCGTGGCTGATGAGTGGGGCCAGACCTCGCGTAAGGGCGTATTTGCAGGTGGTGACACCGTAACCGGTGCAGCAACAGTTATTTTGGCTATGGGTGCCGGAAGAAAGGCTGCAACGGCTATTGATAAGTATATCCGCGAAGAGAGATAGAAAAATTATTACTAACTAAATAAAACACAAAGATTATGAGAAAAATTACAATGATTTTGGGTATGGTTGCTATCGTAGCTTCTACTCTGTTTGTATCTTGTGCACAGAAGCATGTGCCTGATCAGGCTAAGGCGTTCCCACGCGAGCGTGCTGCAACCTATGCGCTTAACAAAAATGGCGTATACACTTGGACTGCTTCGACTAGTGATGACTGGGATTCAG
This sequence comes from Alistipes sp., assembly GCA_017561105.1. Classification (GTDB taxonomy): domain Bacteria; phylum Bacteroidota; class Bacteroidia; order Bacteroidales; family Rikenellaceae; genus Alistipes. Next base: position 1,800 of record JAFZDR010000150.1, read on the forward strand.
CAAGTAAGTGGACAGGTTTCCGTGTTATTTCATCTAACATCCCTGATGAGATTAAGAATATGGGAAATGCAGTTCTCTTCTACATGGCAACAAACAGAGATTGGACAGCGTCGATTGCTCCTGAGTCGCGTGAGTATCTCAAATTCCGCGTACACACCGGTAATTTTGAGGATAGCTTCTACGATGAGACAAAATGGTCGCTTGTTGATGAGGTTAGCGGTAAGATGGACAACCAGTGCGAGCTCTGCATCGTTGTAACCAAGACCCCTGATTATGGTGAGGAGTCAGTTTTGACACACATTAATCTCACAATGGAGGGCGAGACAATGCCTTTGGCTAATATCACTATCGGCCCTAAGGCTGAGTAGTAGGACTTTGCCATCCTATTGGTTTAGAGCAGTCGTTTTCGACTGCTCTTTTTAGTTGCTATCTATTCGCTACTCACTAAAAGAAAAAGCAACCCGAAGGTTGCTTTTCTTGTCTATATGTGCGACTACTCTACTACTCCCACTCGATAGTTGCGTTTGGTTTTGGAGAGAGGTCGTAGCATACACGGTTTACATTTGGAACCTCCTTCAAGATACGATCTGTAATCTTGCCGAGGATAGCCCAATCGATATGCTCGATAGTTGCAGTCATCGCGTCAATAGTGTTTACAGCGCGAAGGATTACTGGCCAATCGTACGAACGAGCGTTATCGCGTACACCTACCGACTTGAAATCAGGCACAACGGTAAAATACTGCCAAACAGTCTTATCCAAACCAGCCTTTGCAAACTCCTCACGAAGAATGGCATCCGACTCACGAACAGCCTCCAAACGGTCGCGAGTGATTGCACCGAGGCAACGAACACCCAAACCTGGTCCTGGGAATGGCTGACGATATACCATCTCGTATGGCAAGCCGAGCTCAACACCGCAAGCACGAACCTCGTCCTTGAAGAGCTGCTTTAATGGCTCAACCAACTCGAACTGCAAGTCCTCAGGAAGACCACCTACATTGTGGTGCGACTTAACCATCTTTGCAGTCTTGGTACCACTCTCAACGATATCCGGGTAGATTGTACCCTGGCCGAGGAAGTCGATACCCTCCAACTTGCGTGCCTCCTCCTCGAATACGCGGATGAACTCGCCACCGATGATCTTACGCTTCTGCTCAGGATCTGCAACATTCTCCAACTTAGTCAAGAAACGCTCTGTAGCGTCAACATAAACGAGGTTAGCGCACAACTGCTCGCCGAAGATCTTAACTACATCCTCAGACTCGCCCTTACGCATCAAACCGTGGTTTACATGCACGCAAACGAGGTTGTTGCCGATAGCCTTCAAGAGCAATGCAGCTACTACCGAGCTGTCAACACCACCCGAGAGTGCGAGCAATACCTTCTTGTCGCCGACCTGCTGGCGAATAAGCTCAACCTGGTCAGCAACGAAGTTTGTCATGTTCCAGTTAGCCTCAGCCTTGCAAGTATCGAATACGAAGCCCTTAACTGCCTCCTTGATAGCCTCCAAGTCGTCAGCAAACTGAGGTAACTTAACCTCGCACTTTGCATTGTCCCAACCTGCAGCCATTACAGGGAAACCAGTCTCGTAAATCTCTGGCAATACATCGATAGCTACGCCGTCGATAACATGGTTAGGGCCACCGTTGATGATGATACCCTTAACATTTGGAAGTGCCTGCAACTCCTTTGCAGTGATGTCGTGCGGATAGATCTCGCTGTAAACACCGAGTGCACGAATTGCTCGAGCTACCACGGTATTCTCGTGGCTGCCCAAGTCCAAGATAACAATCATATCCTGCTTCATAACTTTTGTCTTTTAGCTATTTGCCATTAGCCATTGGCCATTGGCTTTTTTAATTCTCAATTCTTAATTCCTTTTTATTTACTCGCCGCGCGAATAGTTTGGTGTCTCGCGTGTGATTGTAATGTCGTGTGGGTGGTTCTCAACTACGGCTGCCGAAGTGATGCGAACAAAACGCGCCTTCTGCAAATCCTCGATAGTGCGTGCACCGCAGTAACCCATACCTGCACGAATACCGCCAACAAGCTGATATACAGTCTCTGCCAACGAACCCTTGAACGGTACGCGACCAACGATACCCTCCGGTACGAGCTTCATTGCGTTAGCCTCGCCGTCCTGGAAGTAACGATCCTTTGAACCTGCCTTCATTGCATCGATAGAACCCATGCCGCGGTATGTCTTGAACTTACGACCATTGTAGATGATGGTCTCACCCGGAGACTCCTCGGTACCAGCAAACATCGAACCACACATTACGCAAGTTCCACCTGCCGACAACGCCTTAACGATATCGCCAGAGTAGCGCAAACCGCCGTCAGCAATAACGCCTACACCGCTGCCCTGAGCCTCCTTTGCGCAATCGAAGATAGCTGTGAGCTGTGGTACGCCTACACCTGCGATGATACGGGTTGTACAGATTGAACCAGGACCGATACCAACCTTGATACCGTCAGCACCATTCTCGATGAGGTAGCGTGCAGCCTCGGCTGTAGCGATGTTACCAACTACAACATCGAGGTTTGGATATACCTCCTTAATCTTCTTCAAGAGTGTTACTACACCCTTAGTATGGCCGTGTGCCGAGTCGAGAACTACGGCATCAACATTCTCGTGTACGAGTGCTGCTACGCGGTCCAAAGCATCAGGGGTGATGCCGATACCCGCTGCAACACGAAGACGACCCTTAGAGTCCTTACATGCATTTGGATGATCCTGAGCCTTAGTCAAGTCCTTGTAGGTGATAAGACCAACGAGGTGACCCTTCTTGTCTACTACAGGCAACTTCTCGATCTTGTTCGAGAGCAATACCTCTGCAACATCGCTATTCTCACCCTCGGTGATAGTTACCAAGTTCTTTGAGGTCATAACCTCATCGATCTTGCGCGACATATCCTTCTGGAAACGAAGGTCGCGGTTGGTTACGATACCTACGAGGTAACGATTCTCGTCCACTACAGGAATACCACCGATCTTATTCTCGCGCATCATATTCAACGCGTCACCTACGGTGTTCTCGCGAGAGATAGTTACAGGATCGTCGATCATACCGTTCTCGGCACGCTTAACACGACGCACATGCGCAGCCTGCTCGGCGATAGACATATTCTTGTGAATTACACCGATACCACCCTCACGCGCTACAGCGATAGCCATCGGAGCCTCGGTTACGGTATCCATAGCTGCCGATACGATAGGGATGTTGAGTGTAATGTTTCGCGAGAAACGGCTCTTTGTGCTCACCTCGCGTGGGAGTACCTCCGAGTATGCAGGCATAAGCAATACATCGTCAAAGGTCAAACCCTCCTGATAAACTCTTTCGTCCAAAAACATAATACTTACAATATTTTATTATTCAACATTTTGCTCAAAAGTACCGGTTAAAGAAAGACCGCTATAA
>JAFZDR010000151.1 GCA_017561105.1 Alistipes sp.
CCGCAGCATAGTAAACATATGTGAGCATCTCGCTATCTGATGACTTGTGCAAAAAGAACCAATCAGAACAACCTGCAAAAAAATCGTCGATGATTGAGCTATTTTTGTGCAAGGCGAAGTAGCGAGAGCGGAGCATAGCAGGCCTATGTGAGCATCTCGCTATCTGATGATTTGTGCAAAAAGAACCAATCAGAACGATTTTTAATATGGGATGTCGCGATAGTTATATTTATTGACAATAGTACCATTCTCCAGCTCGACCAAACCATAATCGGCACGAAGCATTGTCTTCACGGTCTTGGCGTCGATATTATAGAGAGGTACCGGAGTTGAAGCAGGGAGATGTTCGGGAGTGAGGTATATCACTGTACCACCATTGCACTCGGCATGGCGCTCTACTGCAGTGAAACGCTCTCTGATTTTATCGGTTACTCGCTCGAAATCCATCACGCAAATCATATAGAGTTTGCCCGGAGTTGCAAGTAACTCGGAGGTTTTGTCGCCCTCGTTGTTGCTTATGTAGAACTCCAAAATCATTGGCTCAACACCGTCGTTATCGCTCTCGACGCGGGTTTCAACCCACTCCCAGCGGTTCTCGTTGTGCCAAGCCTTATCCTCGAGCGAGAATTCGCGCAGCTTGCCGGTGCGAGTGTTACGATATACGAGCATAACCTGTTCGGAAGACTCCTTTACTCGCGCCTTATCCATCTCCTCGACGATATTTGTACCAACCTTATATGGTAGGAGGTCGATAAATGGCAGGTGATAGTAGCAATATATGCCGACACTCATCGACGAAGCGAAGAAGAAGCACATAAGGAAGAACTCCAACTTGGAGAATGCAAATATGCGGTCGGGACGATAGCGATACCAGAAGCATATTGCCATAGGGAGCAGTATCAAATTCTTGGCAAAGCTCTGCCAAGGTGTCAGTTTCCACAACTCGCCAAAGCAGCCGCAATCCTCAACGGGGATAAATGTCGCACTGAGGAAGGTGAGTATCGTAAAGAAGGTCATCGAGAGCACGGCAAAGACTGATGCCATACGAATTCGCACCTTGAAGAAGAGCATGCAGCCCATCATCAGCTCTGCACCGCACAACCATATCGAAAAGGCGATCACTACCCACTCAGGCAGGGTAATATCGTAGGCTACAAGGTAGTTTTTAACCACCAAGATTGTGCCCCAAGGATCGATAGCCTTGAAGAAGCCCGACACTATGAATGCCAGAGCAAACGATATTCTACAAAAGTGTGATAGGTAACGATACCAACGCCTGTTTCGCAGGTTGTGAGCCATTTTTACTATCTATTTAAGAGTGGGGAGATCTGTTTCTCGATGCGTGAGAAAATCTCGTCAGGAAGAGCCATTGCGCCCTCCTCGTTACTGCAATCTACAACTACGAGTTCGCTGTCGCGCTCCGACGACTCGATATAGACCTCGCGAACGCGCTGCTGCAACGAGAGCGACTGCTCGTGGATATCGGTTGCACCATTGAGATACGAACGGTCATCGCCTTCGCGCTGCTCGGTGAGGCGCTTTTCGGTAAAGGCAAACGGAACATCGAGGAAGAGCGATACATCGGGACGAGGGATCTTATTTACCTCGTACTCGAGATTTAAGATCCAATCATTCAGGCGCAAGCGAGCCTCCTTATCGGCAATCTTGGCGCACTGATATCCGATATTCGAATAGACATAGCGATCGACGATAACAACCTTGCCCTCCTCCTGCCATTTACGAATCTGCGGAGCCATATCGGCACGATCACCTGCGTAGAGCAGAGCTACGATATATGGATCGACCTGATCCACACCGCCCAACTCGCCACGCAAGAAACGAGCAATCAAATCGCCATAAATCGGAGCATCGAAGCGCGGAAAGTGAACATACTCGCTCTCGATACCTCGCTCGGCAAACATTTCGCGTAATTTCTTAATTTGGGTCGACTTGCCTGCTCCGTCAAGTCCTTCAAGTACGATAAACATAGTCTCTTCTATTTTAACATCGAGACAGCTCGTTTAACTGCTTTAACGAGCGTGTCAATATCCTCTTTGTTGTTGTAGAGTGCAAACGAAGCACGAACTACACCATTTGTGCCGAAGCGAGCCATTGTAGGCTCGGCACAGTGGTGACCCGTGCGAACTGCCACACCCATCTTATCCAAAATCATTCCTATATCGTAGTGGTCGCAACCCTCGACATTGAACGAAATAATTGGCGCTTTATCAGCCGTTGTACCATATATGCGCAACCCCTCAATCTGCAACAGTTGCTCGGTTGCATAGTCGAGCAACGCCTTTTCGTGCTGCTCAATCTCATCGGCAGGGAGCGACTGCAAGAACTTTATCGCCTCGGCTAAACCGATAGCTCCGATAAAATTGGATGTTCCCGCCTCGAATTTGAGAGGAAGTGGCGCATAGGTGGTCTTTTCGAACGACACCTTATCGACCATATCGCCACCGCCCATATATGGAGGCATCTTGTCGAGCAACTCGCGCTTGCCATACAACACTCCTATTCCCGTAGGGCCATACAACTTGTGCCCCGAGAAGGCGTAGAAGTCGCAATCCAATGCCGCCACATCTACCCCACCGTGCACAACACCCTGGCAGCCATCAACCACCGCTACAGCACCCACCGAGTGAGCCTTCGCAATGATACGCGCCAAATCAGGTTTTGTACCGAGAGTATTCGATGCCTGTGTTATGGCAACAACCTTAGTGTGCTCGTCAATCAAGCTATCGAGCTTATCGAGTTCCAACGAGCCATCCTCCACAACCGGAATTACTCGCAACTCTGCGCCCTTGCGCTCGGCAGCCAACTGCCAAGGCACGATATTCGAGTGGTGCTCGATATGGCTGACTACGATATTGTCGCCCTCTTTTAAGTTCTTCTCGCACCACGACGACGCAACCAGGTTGAGCGACATCGTAGCACCCGAAGTAAAGATTACCTCCTCGCGATGCGCAGCACCTATAAATGTGCGTACCACCTCGCGAGCCTCCTCGTAGCGCACGGTCATCTCCTCCGACAAACGATGCACACCACGGTGGATATTGGCATTCTCGTTCAAGAGCAACTCTGCCATCTTCTCCACCACACAACGCGGTTTCTGCGCCGTAGCACCGCTGTCGAGGTAGGTCAATCGCTTGCCATAGACCTCACGCGAAAGTATCGGGAACTCCGCTCGTATCTTCTCTACATCAAACATTTCGTTACTCGTTTAGTTTTGCTTGTACCGCATCGTTGAGCATCTCGCGCAACGCCTCAACATCACACTTCGACACAACATCCTCAACAAAGCCCTCCAACAAGACTCTTTCGGCCGACTCCTTCGAAATACCGCGCTGGCGCATATAGTAGATTGCCTGTTCATCGAGCTGACCTACGGTCGAACCGTGCGAGCATTTCACATCGTCGGCATAGATCTCCAACTGCGGTTCCGAAACGATATGTCCGCCCGAGAGTTCTATATTGCGGTTGGTCTGCTGCGCATCGGTGCGCTGTGCATCCTGCGCAACATATACCAAACCCTTAAACTCGCCTGTCGCCTTGCCCGAAGCTACACCCTTGATAATGGATGCGCTCTTACAATCCGGCACAAGGTGGCGTGTAGTGAGCGATAACACCGAGTGATCGAATCCCGTAGCCACATACGCTGCATCCATCTTGAACGACGAGTGCGAGCCCTGCAACAAGGTTTCGTACGATGTATGTGCTCCGCCCAACATAACGGTTGTTACTCGGCACTCGCTGCCCTCGCCCTGCTCGATGCGTACATCAACATATTTTGCCGACGCATAGACCTCGGTTAGGGCAACTACGGCGTGTGGAGCAAGTCGAAGCGAGAGTGCGCACTCCTTGGCGTTGCCATGCCACACCACAAGCGATACGGGTTGCGAAGCGCACACCTCAACATCGCACTTGTGCGGATTTACGACAACGAGAGGCAACGACAAATCGCACTTATCATCTATGCGACCCGCCTTAAACTCGCGCAACAGCCCCTCTGCTATCATCTTTTTGATATCCATCGCCTACTCCTTATAGTCGTTAATCAACCAATCGTAACCCTCTTTCTCGAGCTTCAATGCCAACGACTTGTCGCCCGAGTAGATAATCTTACCCTTGTACAACACATGCACAAAGTCCGGCACGATATAGTCCAACAAACGCTGGTAGTGGGTAATCACTACGGTTGCATTCTGCGGAGTGTGCAACTTTGTTACACCTGTAGCCACAATACGCAACGCATCGATATCCAACCCCGAATCGGTCTCGTCGAGAATAGCCAACTTAGGATCGAGCATCGCCATCTGGAAGATCTCGTTCTTCTTCTTTTCGCCACCCGAGAAGCCCTCGTTTACGGCACGCGAAGTCATCTTGGCATCCAACTCTACAACCTTCGCCTTCTCGCGCATCA
>JAFZDR010000018.1 GCA_017561105.1 Alistipes sp.
CTGGACCGCATCGAAAAGCTGTTTGCCGAGGCGGGCGATGTGCGCCACTATCGTATTGCCCGACAGCTGCGCTCCTCTTGCCCTGCGTTACCGCAGTTAAAGCAACTTTTGGAGATGAATGTTCGCGAGGTAGAGAAGTTGGATGAGCTTTCGGTGGAGTATAGCGGAGGTTATTGGGGTTATGCGGTGCGCGGAGAGTTTGTTATACCGCCATACTACGACCTGGTTTTCGACTTTAGCGAGGGCTTGGGTTTGGTTCGCATAGCCGATGTGTGGCACTTTATAGATAAAAGTGGCGAAGTGGTAATCACCTGCGGTCGTGGCTCGGGCATAAAACCGTTTCGCAATGGTGTTACGAGAATAAGGCGCGAAGATGGTGATGTGGTAATATATCGCGACGGTCGCATTGAAAAAGAGTAATAGGTATGTATTCACAAGAGATAACACGCTGTCATCGTGCAGCAATAGTAATAGCGGTTGACCAATCGAGTTCGATGAGTGGTCGCATGAAGCTCAACGGCTGCGAAATATCAAAAGCCGAGGCTGTATCTATGGTTATCGGCCGACTTATAGATGAGTTGATATTGCGTTCGCATCGCGATAACGGCTATCGCCACTACTACGATATTGCTGTGGTGGGTTACTCCGAAGATAGCGTCTATTCGCTGCTTGGTGAAGATATTGCATTTGTTCCGATAACCGAACTTGCCGGTCGCAATGTTCGCCGTGTGCCCTATATGTTGTCGTACAACACTCTGAACGAGGCGTCTTGCTCCTTCTGCGAGAATGTTTCGTTGTGGGTGGAGCCTCGTGCTCAAGGTGCAACACCTCTCTACAAGATGATGGGTTGCATCACAACTTTGGTCGAAGAGTGGTGCGCCAAGGAGGAGAATAGCGCGAGCTTTCCGCCTCTCGTATTCAACATTACCGATGGCGAAGCGTCGGATGCCGATTATGGAAGGTTGCTTGGTGCGGCACATCGCCTTCGCGAGACGGGTACTACCGACGGCAGAACGCTATTTATGAATGTGCACATATCGTCGAATACAGAGTATTCGCCAACAGTCTTCCCGACGGCATTGGAGGTGCCCGCAACTGTACGATATGCCCGCCTATTGATGGATATGTCGAGTACAATACCCGAACAATTCAATCGATATGTCGGTGAGTGTAGGTTGAAATATGCTGCTCCGCCATATATTGCAATGAGCTACAACGCCTCTATGTCCGAGCTTGTAGCTATGCTCAATATCGGCACCCGAAGCCTTGTTACGGGAACATAAAATCGAAGGTTACAACACCGAGTTTTTAACCTTTTGCCTAAGTCGGTATCTTAATAGGTAGATGAACCACTAAAAACTCTACTATTATGACTACTAAATTTAGACTTTTGGCACTTGCGCTTATCGTAGCGATATTCTCGGTACAATGTACTCAGGCTGGATCAGATATTCCGGACTATCCAACATCTGTAGAGTCGCACTTCACTGCGGGATTGTTCTCTTATGAGGGCGTAGATATAAAGTATCAGGAGGCGACTATCCAGGCCCAGACAACGGCTCCGACAGCTCTTGTTGTGGTGTTGCACGGTCAAACCTCGTCGGGCTCGGACAATAAATCTCAAATTCGCCACGATGCCATGATTCGCATCTGGCACAATCTCACCCAGGGAAACAACAAGGCCATAATTTTGGCGCCACAGTGTACTACGAGCAGATCGTGGGATGAAACTGCAGAGAAGGTAAAGAGCACAACGATGCCTCAGGCATTGAAGGCGTTGATCGACGACTATGTGTTGAAGCAGACAAGCATCGATCGCTCACGAATCTATATCTTGGGTTACTCTGATGGAGCCAGACCTGCCGGTGCGGGTGGCGTATGGCGCATGCTTTCGGACTATCCGGGCCTTTTTGCTGCGGGTATGACCGTGGCGGCAGATCCCGACCAGACTATTGTGGTAGAAAATGTTGCTACATCGGCAATTCTCTCGGTCAAGGGCGAGACGGATGTTCACGCTGTTGCACAATCGCTCGACACTTTTGCTGACCAAGTACGCGATGCAGGTGGTGTTATTAAGGAGATTGTCCTAAATTTTCGTTCTCGCGAGGAGCTCTGCCGCGAGGCCTTCTCGGCGGAGAATTTGGAGTGGCTGCTTCAGTATAACCAGAGCAAGTAACATCCATTAACAAAAAAGGGGCTGTCGCAAACTTGTCGGACAGCCCCTTTTTATTTATACTATATGTATATACTCTACTCGGCCAACTGCTGAGCCACATCGTTCAAGACCTTGTTGGTCTCGGCGAGGAATGCTGTCCAGTTGAGTGATGCGTCGTTGAAGTCCATTGCACGCATCTCGGCAAGCTTAGCCTCAACAGGCTGCAAAGCCTCTGCCTTGTCGGCATACTTGGCACGAAGGGTGCGAACCTTCTCGTAGATCTCTACGCCATCTACCAATCGCTCGAAACGAACCGATGAGCGTGCGCCAGGATATACCATATAGGTGTCGCCCGAAGCCCAACGACGGAAACGCGAGTCGTACTCTGGGCGTGCAGGCCACGAGTTGTAAGCCCAACGCAACATACCGTCGTAGTCGTGTGCGATAGCATAGAGGCAGAGCATCTCGGCCTCGTATGGCTGCGAGTTGGTGAACACATTAGGGAAGAGTGTGCTGCAGCATACATAGTAGGTCGAAACATCGCCCTTTGCACGGCGAGCTGCAATCTCCTCCGGAGCCATCAATGAGTGTCTTTGTCCTACACAAACATCGCGCATATTAGCATAACGCTTGTAAGAGTCGTGGTTGTCAGCCATTGCGAAGCCCAATTCAGGAGCATACTTTGCAATGAGAGCCGCTGCAACATCCATATCCTCCGGACTGCGCTCGTCAATAGCCATATTTGTCTTGTGCAACCAACCCTTCTCGCGGAGGTGCTGTGCGAAATCCTTGAGGAATGGTGCCCACACCTTCTCGTACTCCGGCTTTTGAGGAGTGGTGTTGATTTGGCGAAGGCGGTTATCCTTTGCATTCGAACGCATATCCTGGTAGTCGAGAGTGCAATTACCCCAAGGCAACATTCCGTAGCAGTTGATCTGCTTGTCGATGCCGAGCGACATCATAAACTCTACCCACTTATCGAAATAGGTGTAGTCGTACTTCCACTCGTCGTTGTCGTAGCGATACCAATAGATCATTGGCTCGTAGTCGTCGAAACACTGGTAGCGCCAAGGGTCGCGGTTGAGGGTAGCTGTGATAACCTTCTGACCGGCATCTGCCAACATCTGCATCAACGGACGCATAACCTCGTAGTGCTCATCGCTCCACAACTCAACACCTGCGGCACGCGCTGCAGCCGATGGGTGCTGCCACAAGTCGAGGTGGAATGACCACTCGCTTGGCTCGGCAAGTACCTGATCAACAACAACCAACTCCAAAGGAAGAGTCTCCGAGCAAAGGCCGCAGTGCGAAACCTTTACGGTAGCCTTATATACACCCGCCTTTGCATCCTGCGGAACATCTACAGTGATCCAGATTGGACGAGCTGTGTTTGTCTCAACATCGAGAGCCTCGATATCGTCGAGCATATCGGCCTGCAAAATTGCAGGGTGGCCATTCGGACGACCACAACGGCACGACTCGCTAACTTCGTCGGCGAGGGTGTAGCGTACGAAACGAGCCTCGGCAATCGATGCAGGAAGAGTTGCTCCCTTTGCCTTGAAGTTCGATACCTCGCACTTTACATTTTTCAAATCCTTGTTTGTCCAGACCAAAACCTGAGCCGAAACCTTCTCGCCACGCCAAGCAGTAGCGGTGTAGCTGTCGGTGAGGTTCTGTGGAACCAAGCTGCGCGAATATACCAAGTCGGGTGTGCCCCAAGCGGCATTCAATCCGCCATTAACTTCGCCCCACGCGCTCTGAGCCTTCTCGCAAATAGCAACCGGATCGGCTGCCTCCTTAAATGTCTCGACAGACTTGCATGTACAGCCTGCAAGAGCCGCTGCAAATGCAACTAATAGAAGTAGATTCTTTTTCATTTTATAGTATTTTTAGGTTAATATCTTCTACAAAGATAGGTATAATAGATGAGTTTACAAAATCGCAACCTCTTTTCTAATTGACAAACACACACTTGAAGTATTCCTCAAAGAGTTTGCGAGCTGCGTCGAGTTGCTCAGCCGTATTCTCCTTCACGCCCTTGAGTTTGTACTCTTGTCCCATAGCCTCGTACTTGTGAACACCAAG
>JAFZDR010000152.1 GCA_017561105.1 Alistipes sp.
GACCCAGCTGCCGAGGATGCTGAAAATACCTATCTTGCAGGTTGTGTTGCTCTCGCTAACACTGCCGATTTGGGTGATGCTTGTCACACTTTGGAGAACTCGGGTAACATTACATTCGAGGGTGACTATGGTGCTAAGATCCTCAATATAGGAGGTTGTACTGGATATATGTATGGTAATGCCGACACCAACCACTCATTCCATAATAGTGGAGATATCACCTATAATGGTACACCATTTAAAGTTGGCATAGATAATCATATGCGTTTGGGCGGTATCTCTTGCTACCTCCAGTGTACAGTCCGAGATATGACCAATGATGGTAATATCACTGTTTCGGGATCGGTAGGTCATAGCTTGTATGTAGGTGGTGTATTCGCCAACCCTAATGGTTACAACCGTACCAGATTGGTAAATAATGGTGATATCACCTTGAATGGTACAGTCAATAAGGACTGCTTCATCGGCGGTATCTCGTACGAGCTCAAGGCGGGTAACAAGAAGACCTGGCTCAATTGTGTAAACAATGGTAATATCACTACAAATAAGAATGCTTTGGCGAAGGGTACTTTGTCGATTGCTGGTATCATTGCGAAGGCTTCTACTAAGGACGAGAATAAGATTTTCCAGGGCTGTGAGAATAACGGAAACATTTCGAGCTATGGTAAGTCAACTGGAACAGTCATTCTCGGAGGTCTTATTGGCTATGTAAGTAATGGTGTAGGTATCATCGTGAAGGATGGCTTTGTGAATAATGGTACAATCACCTATGGCGGTACAACCGATGGTGCTGATGCGGTATATGTTGGTGGTGTTATTGGCTATGCCTATACCTTCGGATACGACACAACTACCTGGACAGGCAAGGTTATAAACAACGGTAATATCATCGCTTCGGGTGTTTCAATCGGAGGTCAGTACAATGTAGGTGGTATCTTTGCTGCATATTTGGGTGATGTAGGCGAGGCTGTAGAGCTCTACAACTTTGGTAATATCACCGTAACCGGAAGTGGTGGCACCAAGAATGGTGTTGAGGGTATTGAGAAGATTGGCGGTATCGCTGGTAGAAATGATGGATTCACCCTCCGCAATGCAACTTCGTATTGCAACATCGACGCTAAGACAGCAAACTATGTAGGTTTTATCTGTGGTGAGCCACGCTCTACAACCGTAATCGCAAGCAACTGCCATGTTGGAGGTAAGCTCCTCGGCGAGTATAATGTGGAGGATGAGACTTACAAGACTACCGATCTCACAGCCGAGAACTTCTTCGAGTTTATCTATGGCGGCACAACCGATTGGACAGGCGTTGACGGCTACGATGGTTGCGGCGTCCTCACCGAGAAACCAACAATTCCAACTACACCAACAGTAGAATAACCCTTAAAAACAGCTACGACTATGAAAAACTATTTAAGACCAGAATTTGAAATTTTTGAGGTAGCTGTCGAGGGCGGCTACGGCGATAGCGTTCTTCTTCCGGGCTTCGGAGGCGAAAACGACGAGTTGGTATATTAGTATTGGAGCAAATAGCGGATATGGGCGGGTACTACTCGCCCATATCTTATTTCCTATAAGCCAATGAAATAGGGATGTTATCTCTTCTATTTGTAATATTTTCTGCAAAAAAATGGCAACGGGGTGCACTTTTCTCCGAAAATATGGCTATATTTGCATATAACAAATGTATATTAATGTTAAAAAACAATGCGTATGAAAAAGATTTTTCTCGTTTTGGCAGCTGCGCTTTGCGTGGCAACAGTTTCGGCTCAGAGCAAGCTCGAACAGGGTGTAGATAAGTTGGTTAAGACCGCAGCAGCTCAGAAGTGGTCGGTCGGTCTACGAGTAGGTTCTCATGAACAGGCTGTTGCAGAGTGCTTCTATTCTGATAATAAGTATTTTGAGGGTCGCCTCGGTTTGGGTGTTGTTGGTGATTTGAGCGCAGACTTTGCACTCCTCCACAATTGGAACTGCTGCAACTGGGATTGGACTCCAAATGCAGGTTCATGGTTCCTCGATGCCGGTGTCGGTGTGAACGTTGGTGGAAACAAGGGCGCATTCTGGTGCGGTGTTGTTGGTCAGGCAAAGTTCGGTATCAAGTTCAACAAGGTGCCTATCCGTCTTGCAGTTGATGTATCACCTTCATTCGGTCCGGTTCGTGAGTATGCTCATGAGGTTGTAGTTGGTGAAGAGACGATTACAGTAACTAATGATGCTGGAGAGACAATCACTACAGTTAAGCCTGTGGTAGAGACTGCTCCAGGAAAGTGGAAGTTCCATAAGGGTGGTTTGTTGAACCTCTCTGTCTCGGCAACATACTGCTTCTAATTGAAGGTCAATACAAAAAAATATCGTGGGCAACTCGCTCACGATATTTTTTTATTCTCAACTTCTCTCTACGCTCTCGGCTTCGGCTTCTCAATGCGGAGCTTCTGACCGGGACGAATAATGGTCGAGTTTAGCTTGTTCCACTTCATAATCTCCTTTACGGTGCAGCGGTTACGCTTGGCAATAAGACCAAGGTTGTCGCCACTGCGCACGGTATAGATGTAGCCCACACCCTCGGCGCGTTTCTTGTCGAGGTTTGCAGGGTTGATGTACTCCTTCAGGTAGATCGAATCCTTGCTGTGGATCTCCTTCTCGTAAGCTACGAACTCGCTGGTATAGCGCGTAGGCAGACGCAACGAGTAGGCCTTGCGTGTCGCAGGCACGATATCCAACTTATACTGCGGGTTCAAGTCGCGCAGAGTCTCGATAGGGATATTCAATGTCGATGCCACCTGACCGAGGTGCATTACACGATTTATCATTACGGTGTCTGTTGCGATGCAGTCGGGTAGTGCCGCGGGGGTGATATTGTGCGCCTTGTGGTAGTTGTAGGCGTAGGCTGCGGCGATATACTTCGGCACATAACCGCGTGTCTCGCGTGGTAAGAAGTCGTAGATATCCCAGAAGGTCTTGCAGCTCTCGCCCGCACGCGCTAAGGCACGATTTACATTGCCCGGGCCGCAGTTGTAGGCAGCAATGGCAAGCGACCAATCGCCATATACCTTATATAGGTATGCGAGGAACTTGCACGCCGCGCGAGTAGATTTCAATACATCGCATCGCTCATCAACTAACGAGTTTATCTCCAATCCCAAATTTTTACCCGTAGCAGGCATAAACTGCCACAAACCTACAGCTCCCATGCGCGATGTGGCGCGAATAGAGAGGTTCGATTCGATAATCGGCAGATAGCGCAACTCGAGTGGCAAACCTGCGGCTGCCAACTCCTCCTCGATAATAGGGAAGTAGTATTGCGAGAGCGCCAACACATTGCGAATCGGGCTCCAACGACCATTCAGATATTGGGTGATATAGTTGCGCACGATGTAGTTGTAAGGCAACTGCACGGGCGATACCATCTCGAGTAGTCGCTGCTTGTAGAGCGAGTCTACGGGGAGCGTTGCCGAGGTGTCGTCGTCGCCGTTGTACGCCTCGAAGAAGTGCTTTGCGCTCTGCTCCTGGTGCATCACCACCCACGCCTCGACGAGTGAATCTATCTCGGCAGGAGTGTGGGCGAGTTGGAGTGTGTCGATACGAGGTGCGGGCTTAGGCTCGACCTTTATGGTATCGGTAACAACCACTCGTATGGTGTCGTATACGGGAATAACAATGGTTTGAGGCTCGCTTCTCTTTCGCTTTGCGGCAAGTGTGATAGGCGCACACAAAACTACGAGAACGAGCAGTAAAATAGTCCTCTTCAGCATCATAGATTAAAATGTAAAACCTAAATTCATACCGATAGTTGCACCTCCACCGCTGTATGGTGCCATTCGGTTGTAGGAGTATCCGATAACGGGTGACAGACTAACGCTCAAATCTTTCGATATGTCGTAGTCGCGAAGGTGGGCATCGACATGAGCATCGACAGCCTGCAATATGTAGAGTCCCGCCGTCAGGATTATACACAAATCTCGGTTACGACGGTAACTGTTACGCAAGTTCTTCAAGAATGATAACGAGTAGCGACCGTTGAACTCATCGGGCGAGCCGTTAGGGTAGAGTGTCGGGTCGGGGTTCGATTCGTATTCGGAGAGCAATCTGTAGGCCTTCTGGAAACGCTGATATCCTCGGTTATTCCAGTCTATACAGTAGATTGTAGTGGCGAAACCTCCGACAACGATAGGAACACGCCAGTAGCTCTTGTTGTAGATCTGACCCGCTCCGGGGCATATCATCGCGAGCGTGGTTGCCTTATTCACATTCGACACCTCGCTGGTCGAGTATTTCATTACGGTATCACCGATAAAGTAGAGGTACGACGCTATGGTTGTAACCATAAATGCCTGCCTTATGGTGTTGTACTTTATCATCTCGCTCTGCACGGCGTTCATCTCGTGGGTGCGGTACAGACCTTGGTCGGTCAGCGACTCGAATTTCGATTTCAGAGGTTGATACTTGCTATTGCCCCACAAGCACAATCCGAGCGATGTTCCCACCGTACCGTAGAGGATCGGCAACTTCCAATACTGCTTGTTGTAGATCTGTCCGAAGCCTGGCAGCACCAACGATGTGAGCGTAACTCTGCGCAACGACATCGAATCGCTGAAGAACGGGGTGCGATTTGCTTGCCTCTCAATGCGCTTGCGCTGACGCTCGGTCAGGGTCGAGTCTAAGGCCAACGAGTCGATAGCGAGCGAGTCGCGCGACTTTTCGAATATCGCCTTGCGAATAGAGTCTGGGAGTTGTCGGCGGATATCCTCTCTGACATTTGCCAACGAGTCGGGCGAGAGCTTTTTTAGTGTATCTACCAACTTGGCAATGCGTACAGAGTCCATTCGAGCCTTCTCTAACGAGTCGGGCGTATAGATCTGGCCACTGCGGATAATGGTACGCTCACCTCGTGTCTGACGCGCAAACGGATTTATCTGCGCCGATGCCGAGAGTGCGAGGAGTAGAAACAGCGAGCCGAGCAGAAGCTTCAGACCTCTGCTTTTAACTACTGCCCCTATATGTGCCCCCCTGCGTGCCAACGGTTATTTAGAGTTTGTTGAACTTCTTTACAAACTTGTCGATATCGGCATCCGACGAGAAGTCGATAATGATCTTGCCGCCGCCATTCTTTCCGCGCTTGATTGCGATATCCTGCGAGAAGAACTTCTCGAGGTACTCAACCAAACGGCTGTACGACTCCGGATACTCCTCGTCGATAGCTGTTGTAGCCTTGGCCTTCTTCTCCGATGTGTTGCGTACCAACTCCTCGAGCTGGCGCACCGAAAGGTTTTTCTTTACGCAACGAGCCAGCAACGACAGCTGCTTGGCCTTGCTCTCTACAGCTGCGATAGCCTTGGCGTGTCCCATCGAGATGATACCGCCCTTGATTGCGAACTGCACCTCTTCTGGGAGGTTCAATAGACGGAGATAGTTAGCTACGGTCGAACGCTTCTTGCCAAGACGCTCGGCGAGAGCCTCCTGTGTCAAGCCGCACTCCTCTACGAGTCGCTGCATACCGAGCGAAATCTCGATAGCGTTGAGATCCTCGCGCTGAATGTTCTCTACGAGAGCCATTGCGTGGAGTGTGGTGTCATCCACCTCGCGGATGTATGCAGGCACAGCCTTCAATCCCGCCTTCTCCGATGCTCTCCAACGACGCTCACCGCTGATGATGATATACTTGTCGCCGTTGCGCTTTACGGTGATAGGCTGGATAAGACCCAACTGACGAATAGACTCCGCCAACTCCTCGAGTGCCTCCTCGTCAAAGTCGGTACGAGGCTGTGTAGGGTTCGGAAGAATGTCCGAGAGGAGAATCTCGCTCATCTCCTCCATTGGCTTAGCCTTAACCTCAATATTGCCGCCGAAGATAGCATCCAATCCGCGGCCTAATCCTTTCTGTTTCATTATTTTGTCTGTTTTTTACGATTCTTCTTCAAGAACTCCTTTGCAAGGAGCAGATAGTTTGTGGCACCGCTTGCCGATGCATCATACAACATCACAGGCTTGCCGTGCGATGGAGCTTCGCCCAAACGGATGTTGCGCTGAATTACGGTGTCGTAGGCGAGTGGACCAAAGTGCTCGCGCACCTCGGTTGCCACTTGGTTGTTCAGGCGGTTGCGCATATACATTGTGAGCAGGAAACCCTCGATCTCGAGCGACGGATTGAGATTACCCTTCACAAGTTTGATAGTGTTGAGCAACTTGCTCAAGCCCTCCAATGCAAGGTACTCGCACTGCACCGGAATAAGTACCGAGTCGGCCGCCGTAAGGATATTTACGGTGGTGAAGCCGAGCGATGGCGAGCAGTCGATGAAGATATAATCGAAACTGTCGCGCACGCTGTCGATAATGCTCTTTACGACATGGTGGCTATTCTCCATATTCGGGAGCTCGGTGTCGGCAGCTACAAGGTTAATGCTCGATGGCAATACCCATAGGTTTTTGACATCCTCGCTGTGGAGCATCACCTCCTTTGCGGTGCGCTCACCCGTGATACACTCGTAGATACCCTCCGAATTTATATCAAAACCCAAACCCGATGTGGCATTTGCCTGCGGATCGGCGTCGATAAGAAGTACCTTCTTACCGAGCAGGGCTATTGAAGCCGAGAGATTTATTGCGGTGGTAGTTTTTCCCACTCCGCCTTTTTGGTTTGCCAATGCGACAACTTTACCCATATTGTGAAATATTCCCTTAGTAGTTATTATAAATAATAATCGGGCAAATTTAATAATTTTAATTTGATTTACCCAAATAAAGTTTCCCTTTTGTTCCAAAAATGCTTAACTTCGCACTCGGAAATGGCAAATAAAATGGAGAATACAGAGAATAAAATAGGCAGAACAAAACGCTTCCCAGAGTGGTGGGATGTGCTGGTGATGTTACTGCTTTTTGCGTTGGCACAACTGCTCTTTGGAGTGGTGTTGCAGGCTGTGGGAGTGGTTGCTCCTGCGACCTCGGAACTCGATGCTGTAGATGTCGAAACTTATATGAACGAGCAGAGCGCCCTGGGTCGCTATGCAGCATGTGTGCACCTCTCGTCGTTCCTCTTTTCGATAGGTGTGCTGTGGCTTTATGCTCGCCTCAGAGGAGGTAAGCGCGTAATCCGAATTCGTCATAAGGCTTCGGGTTTCAATCCGTCTGTCATCTTGGTCGGTGTGGTGTGGCTTGTAGCCTCGCAGATACTTCTCGAACCGCTTTTGGAGATGTTGCCAGCTTCGGCTACCGATAACGGACACGGCATAGGTCGAGGTCTGTGGGCTGCATTTACGGCGATTGTCTCGGCCCCTATTTTGGAGGAGTTGCTCTGCCGTGGAGTGCTCTTCGAGGTGCTTAACAAGCGCTGGGGCGTGAAGGTTTCGATACTTGTATCGGCTCTCTTCTTCGGTTTGCTCCACTTTAACCCTGCAAACGCCATTGTGGCGGTTGTTGCAGGTTTGATATTCGGTGTACTGTATGTGCGTACATCGTCGCTCTATGCTACGATAATTATCCACGCCATAAACAATGCTATCGCCTTTGCGCTGATTAACCTCGGAATGGACGACATGTCGTTTGCCGAGTTGTTAGGCGGAGGTGTGGCCTACTATGTAATGTATGCCCTCTCGGCAGTGATCTTTGTGGCCGCTTCGGTTGAGGCTTGGTTCAAGGTACTGCGAAATAGAAATAAACTCGAACAGTAGATGAAAAAACGCATATTTTTGACCGGTGCAACCGGTGTTATGGGATCGGCAGGCCTTGCCGAGTTGTTCGCTAAGCGCGATAAGTTTGATATTACGGTGCTTGTGCGCGACACAAAAAGCAATCGTCGTAAGATGGCGAAATATGGCGATGAAATTCGCGTCGTATGGGGCGATTTGATGAACTACGACGATGTTCTAAATGCGACATCCGGAGCAGACTATGTTCTCCATGTCGGCGGTATGGTTTCGCCAAGTGCCGACTACAAGCCAAAGAGCGTTCTTAAGGTTAATGTTACGGCAGCCGAGAATGTTGTTAAAGCTATTAAGGCTCAGCCAAATAGCGACGATATAAAGGTTGTTTATATCGGTAGCGTAGCGCAGACGGGCGACCGTCGCGAGCCTCTCCATTGGGGTAGAACGGGCGACCCTATATTCCCGTCGATATTCGACTATTATGCACTCTCGAAATGTCGTGCAGAGCGCATTTTTGCAGAGTCGGGTTTGAAGCATTGGGTTAGCTTGCGACAGTCGGGAATTCTCTATCCCGCAATCCTTAAAAATATGGATCCGATAATGTTCCATGTCCCTATCCGCGGTGTTTTGGAGTGGGCTACGGTCGAGGACTCGGGTCGTTTGTTGGCGAATGTTTGTGGCGAAGATGTGCCCGAGGAGTTCTGGTGTAAGTTCTACAATATCGGTAGTGGCGCGGAGTATCGCCTTACAAACTACGACTTCGAGCGCTATCTGCTCAGCTCGATAAATTGCCCTGCCCCCGAGAAGATATTCGATGTGAAGTGGTTCGCAACTCACAATTTCCACGGTCAGTTCTACTTCGATTCCGATAAGTTGGAGGAGTATCTCCACTTCCGCGCAAATACCCCTGTAGCGGACTATTTCAAGCAGATGGCGAGCACTCTGCCGTGGTTCTATAAGTTGGCAAAGATAGCTCCTGCGTGTGTTATAAAGCCGTTTATGCGAATAATTGCCAACGATAAAATTTTCGGCACTCTCGGCTGGTTGAAAACGGATAACGAGCAGCGCATAAAGGCCTATTTTGGCTCTCGCGAGGAGCGCGAGGCGATACCTTCGTGGGCCGAGATGAGCAATATAAATCTTGCGAGCGAAGAGGATGCCGAACGCCTAAATCATGGTTACGACGAGTCGAAACCGCTCGCAGAGTTGGATATCGACGATATGCGTCAGGCTGCAGAGTTTAGGGGTGGAAAATGCCTCTCCGATACCATGGTGAAGGGCGACCTCACCACGAAGTTGGAGTGGGAGTGCGCTTCCGGGCATCGCTTCTGGGCATCTCCGGCACTTATTCTGCTTGGCGGTCATTGGTGCGAGGAGTGTATGCCTGCACCTTGGCGATTTGACGAGGAGTCCGAGCGAAATCCATTCTTGGCGCAGGTGTGGACAAAGATGCGACCAAATGGTGATGGCGGTCAGGTTTACGGAGCGGCAACTCCCGAAGACTACAAATAGAAAAAGAGAGCGAAACGATTTTCGCTCTCTTTTTCTTGTCTAATGCAATAATATTGCATAAGAGTCGTTTTATTACTGAAAAATTTGTATCTTTGCGGGTCTTATGCGTAGATTTTTAGAAATAGTAACAGCGGTAGTGCTTCTCGCATGCGGGGGCGCGTGCAACTCGTGGCCCGGTTTTAAGGCTGACGACGAGGTGATTGCGCGTGTCGGTACGACCTATCTCTATCGCTCGGAGTTGGCAGCTACGATGCCGAGCGGTATCGAGGTTGCCGATAGTACAAACTATGCACAGGCGTTTATCTCGAAATGGATGGTTGGCCAGCTAAAACTCCAGGAGGCCGAAAAGATATTGTCGCAGTCGGAGTCCGATATCGACAAGTTGGTAGAGGAGTATCGCCGTTCGTTGCTCGTACATCGTCTCGATCGCCACTATCTCAAGGCCGAGCCTTGCTCTGAGATTACCGATAGCGATATTTCGGCATACTACAATGCTCATAAATCCGATTTCCGTATCTCGCAGCCGATGGTTAAGGGCGAGATTGTGGCAATTGGCGAGAGCTTCCGCCGTCGCGAGCAGATGCTTAAGTGGTTCGAGTCGTCGAAGTCGGAGCATCGCGAGGACTTTGTGGAGTCGTGCCGAAAGAACAACTTCCTCCACCTTCAGTACGATGAGTGGGTTTCGTTCTCGGACTTTTTGAGCAACCTGCCATTGCCTCGCACCTCGCGCCACGACGGTATGCTCGGCAATAGGAAGGTGCAGAAGATTCACCACAACAAGACATACTACTATTTCCGCATAAACAGTGTTTTGAATGTGGGCGATACAATGCCGCTCGATATGGTGAAGGAGAATATCCGACAGATACTTATCAACCGCCACCGAGCCGATGTTATTCACAAACAGGAGGAGCGAATTATGAAGACAGCACTCTCCTCGGGCCACGCCAAAGTATATTCGAATTAGAAAAACAACCTTCGTGAAAGATTGACGATATAGAGATGAAAAAGATAGTTTCCATAGCACTTTGCCTCTGCTTTATTGGCGCAGGGGTTGTTGCACAAAAGAAGTTAGTTATGCTTGACAAGGTGGTTGCCGTTGTCGGTAACTCATCTATCAACTATACCGATGTAAAGCAGCTCGCAGCGCAGATTATGGAGCAGCGCCGTTCGGAGGGCTACACCTCTGACCGCCCTGCACAGGATGAGGCGTTGGAGAATCTCCTCACTCAGAAGTTGCTCTACAATCAGGCTCTCCTCGATTCGGTCGAGATCAGCCAGGCCGATGTTGTTCAGCGCGTAGAACAGCAGGTGCAGTCGATGGTTGACCGCGAGGGCTCTATCACTGCAGTGGAGAAGAAGTCGCATATGGCGATATACCACATCCGCGACCTCCTTCGTCGTCAGATAGAGGAGCAGTCGTATGCGCAGATGATGCAGCAGACCGTACTTGGTGCAACCAAGATTATTCCGGGAGAGGTTGAGCGCTACTACAACTCGATGGATAAGGGCAACCTGCCTATTATCGCCGAGCAGTATATGTATGCTCAGATAACAAAGTTCCCGCACAATATGAAGGAGGCGAAGTTGCGTACTCGCGAGCGCCTTATCGAGATGCGCGAGCGTATCGTTACGGGCAAGACCCGCTTTGCGACATTGGCTCGTATGTACTCGGTGGATGGATCGGCAATCCATGGTGGAGAGTTGGAACCTGCGCCACTTGCCGGCTTTGTAAAACCATTTGCCGATGCGTTGGCCGAGCTTAAACCCGGCCAGGTGTCGGAGGTTGTCGAGACCGAGTTCGGCTTTCACCTCATTCAGCTTATCGACAAGAGGGGTAATCTCTACCACTGCCGTCACATCCTGCTCCGCCCAACCTTCACCATCGACGAGATTATGGCGCCGATGCGCGAGTTGGATAGCATTGCAAACCTCATAAAGAAGGATTCGCTCACATTTGAGGAGGCGGCCAAGCGTCACTCGGACGATAAGTATTCGAAGATGAATGGCGGTGTGGTAACCAACCACGACCTCTTGGAACGCTACTCGGCATACGATGCTAAGCTCACGGCAACCAAGTTCCTGAAGGAGGATTTCGGTGCTATGGGTGGTAAGAGCATCGACGACTACAACGCAATTCGTCGCTTGAGAGAGGGTGAGATGTCGGCTCCGTTTCGCTCTACCGATATGATGGGTAACGAGTTGGTGAAGATTGTGAAGTTGGTGAAGGTATTCCCTGCTCACAACGCCTCGCTCGATGAGGACTATCTGCGATTGGAGCAGATGGCATTGAGCCAGAAGCAGGATGATGAGTTCAAGGTGTGGCTCAACAAAAAGATGGCTTCGATGTATATCTACATCGCGCCTGAGTTCCGTAAC
>JAFZDR010000153.1 GCA_017561105.1 Alistipes sp.
AAATTAAAAGCTAAAAATTATTTGGTGGCGGGCAGAAAATTGTGGTGTTTACTATAAGTAACCTCACAAAAAAAGACGAAAGATTTTTCATCTCTCGTCTTTCGTTTCTCGTCTTTCGTCTAACTTAGAAGCTGTATTTATCAAGCTGTTTGCCGTCGAAATTCTCTACCACAACATCCATATTGGAGTGGTTTGCGCGGATACTTACAAGTGTTGCACTTCCATTCTCAAGAATTGGGAAGCTACACTTCTTGCCCGCCTTGTGCATCTCAGTGTTGTGGGTATAACCGCAAATCATAAGGTTGATACCAGCCTCCTCCAACATTGGAACGAAGAGTGCGTGTAGATCCTTGCTTACAGGCGCAACACCCGCAACAGGCGGAATGTGCATCAAAGCAACCTTGAACTTCGCACCCTTAACCTCCTCGCTCTGCAAAGCCTTAGCCAACCACTCTGCCTGCTCCTTGCGGTATGCCTCGAAGTCGTTACCCGTAGCCTTATCCTTCTTATCGCAGCCCGAATCGAGCACAATAAAGCAGGTCGAGCCGTAACGAACAGTGTAGTATGGCTTGCCGGTTGTAGAAGGGAACTGATTCATATAGTTCATTCCAAGCTTGCCAACCGACTCGTTTACGCCGCGTACCATATAACAAGGTACCTCGTGGAGCGGAGTCTCTGCATTCTTAAGGTTGATGCAACGACCCGAGAGATTGTGGTACACCGACAACTTCTGCTTTTCCGACTCCGATGATGCCATATCGCCACAGAAGAGCACCGCGTCGGTCTTCTTGCGATTTACGCGCTTATTGAGCAGCTCGATTGCACCGCTATTGCCATGCTGATCGTTCATAAGCACAAACTCTACCGACTCTTTGTTGTAGTCGAGAGTTTTAACATAGATGTGTCGATAAGCATAGATGCGAGTCGATGCTACACGACCATACATTGTGCGACCGCTCTTATTGCTGGTAATCTCCTGCGAGAATGCACGGTAGCGGAATGTTGTCGAACCATCGGTGTTTGGGTTCGGAATGGTAATCGAGTGCAACTTGGTTGGCAACTTGCGACCAAGCACTGTCTGATAGAACTTAGGACGCTCCTCGCCATAGAAGTGCGACTTGTCGTTTGGTGCAGTTTCAACCCACGAAATAGCTGTCGCATCGGTACCCCAAACGATAGTAACACTATCCTTGGTTACCGCCTGAACATAGGGACCGTAGGTGATTTTAATCGCAAATGCCGAGGTTGCTACCACGAGCATCAACGCAAGTGTAAAGACTCTTTTCATTATCTTAGGCGTTAGTTTTTTTACTATTTTTGGCGGAAGTAGATCTGGATTGGCACACCCGCAAAATCCCAATGCTCACGCAAGTGGTTTTCCAAGAATCGGCGATAGTTCTCGCGGATATACTGCGGCAGATTGCAGAAGAACACAAACTGCGGAGTAGGTGTAGGCAACTGCATCGCATACTTGATGCGGATATACTTACCCTTGGTTGATGGTGGCGGCGTCTCCTCGATAATCGGCAACATGTAGTCGTTGAACTCCGATGTAGGGATACGACGCGAACGCGACTCGTAAACACGAATTGCAGTCTGCAACACATCGAGGATACGCTGCTTGTTCAAAGCCGAAGTAAAGATGATAGGAATATCGTTGAATGGCGCAAGGCGCTTCTCGAGAGCCTCTTTCCACTCCTTCATGGTGTTGTTGCTCTTCTCGATCAAGTCCCACTTGTTCACTACGATAACACAGCCCTTGCGGTTACGAACGATAAGGTTGTGGATATTCAAATCCTGCGACTCGAGGCCCTGCTGAGCATCGAGCATCAAGACACAGACATCCGAAGCCTCGATAGCGCGAATAGAACGCATCACCGAGTAGAACTCCAAATCCTCCATGGTCTTACCCTTCTTACGCATACCTGCAGTATCGACCAAATAGAAGTCCATGCCGTACTTATTGTAACGGGTATGGATAGAGTCGCGGGTTGTTCCTGCGATATTGGTTACGATATTGCGAT
Source organism: Alistipes sp. (assembly GCA_017561105.1). GTDB lineage: Bacteria > Bacteroidota > Bacteroidia > Bacteroidales > Rikenellaceae > Alistipes. The sequence continues at coordinate 2,025 of JAFZDR010000153.1, forward strand.
CGCGACCAAGCAGAGCGTTGGTCATAGACGACTTACCTACATTTGGACGGCCCACGATAGTGATGCGTGGAAGATCCTCCAACTCCTCAGCCTCGCAATCCTCAGGGAGGTGCTTCAAGATCTCATCCATCAAATCGCCTGTACCGCTACCCGACATCGACGAGATGCAGAACGGATCACCCAAGCCGAGCGAATAGAAGTCGTTCGACGAGTAGATCAAGTCGTAGTTATCTACCTTATTGCAGACGAGGATTGTGCGCTTTTTTGCACGGCGCAACACCTCAGCCATCATCATATCCAAATCGGTAACGCCTGTGCCTACCTCAACCATAAAGAGGATAACATCAGCCTCCTCGATGGCGAGCATTACCTGCTTGCGAATCTCATCCTCGAAGATATCGTCGCTATTGACTGTATAACCTCCGGTGTCGATAATCGAGAACTCTCGTCCGCACCAGTCGGTCTTACCATAATGACGGTCGCGGGTTGTTCCTGCCGTCGAATCGACAATCGCCTGGCGATTACCCACCAAGCGGTTGAAGAGTGTACTTTTGCCCACATTTGGGCGTCCTACTATTGCTACTAAACTCATAAAGTCGCTATTTTACGGCTGCAAAGGTACTAAAATTTAGTTAGAAAACATTATCTAAAGATAATATTTTTTCTATCGCTCGAGTTCGCCCTGCCAGCTGAGGATTCCGCCATCGAGTTCCACCACCTTAAAACCGAGTTTTACAGCCTGCTCGGCAGCGCTCTTGCTGCGACGACCACTACGGCAGTAGAGAGCCACCGTTTGTTTCTTATCGAGCTTTGCTATCTGCTTGGCAAAATCGGGCTGATAGACATCTACATTCACCGCATTCGGGATATGACCATTTGCATACTCCTCGGCAGTTCGAACATCTACGAGTTGCACTCCAGACTTTGCAATTTCGCGTGCAAATTCGTCGGCATCAACCGACACAAAGCCCTTTGCAGTGCAACCAAAAATGGCACACAAAGCTGTAAAAATCGACATAAGAATAACTTTTTTCATAATATAATTTGAGTTCAATTGTGTAGCAAAAATAGGTTATTTCCGACGAATTAGCAAATATGCGCGCCATTTTTTACCACCTCCATTATGGCGGCATACCCAGAGCCTTGCGACATCGTTTATATATTATATATAAAAATAGGGGCTGAAAGTTTTTAGTTTCAAAAATAATTGCTATTTTTGGGGTGAATATGAGATATAGATTTTTAATTTCTACAATTATAGCGTTTGCGCTCTCGAGTGCAACGGCTTTTGCGCAGAGCGACTACGATTCGTACGACTACCGCGTAAATGCAAACTACGCCCGCAAAACCGTAAACAAGGCTCTCGCCAATCAGCAGCCCAGGGTTACAACCGAGTTCGGTTTGGGCATTGGTGTTCGCTACAACTTCTTCGATGTTATAGATATGAAAGGGGCCTTTTCTCCTAATATCACGATGAATTTATCGTATGGAGCAGCCTTGCAGTTCCGCCTCAACCTCGGCAGAACATTCGGCATTCAGCCCGAGATTTCGTACGCCTACTCTACGGTAAAGCTCAAGGGTGGCGAGATAGGCTCCACAATCAAGGCAAAATCGAACCTGGTGCAGATTCCGTTTCTGCTCTCGTTCCGCATAGCGATTGTGCGCATCAACTTCGGTCCCGTATTTACGGTTATGGACAACCCGTCATACATGCTTCCCGATTTGACAGAAGATTCGATAAAGACTTGTTACCTCGGCAACCTCTACCCTGCGGTAACCTATGCTGCGGGTTTGAGTTTTAAACTGCCTAAAAATATGATGATTGATGTGCGCTATGCCGACCAATTTAAGGATATCAAGAAGGTAAACGAGTTCCTCTGGACGCTTGACGCGAACAAGCAGAGCGAACCTATAACATTCCGCACACGCACTCGTAGTGTTCAGCTGCGATTTGGTTTAGTATTCTAATTTACGATTATGACCGATACTACAGGAAAAGAGATATTTATCGAGGGTGTAGATACCCGCGAGCTGTATGGAGCCAAGGAATGCTACCTGCAGCAGATTGTGGCCATGCACCCCAAATTGAAGATTGTGGCACGAGGCTCGGCACTCAAGGTGCTCGGTGCCAAGGGCGATGTGGAGCGATTTGAGCGCCAGATGGCGGGTTTGATTGCCTACTACGACCGCTACGGGCACATCTCGAAGGAGGTGGTTGAGCAATCCTTCGCAACGGGTTTTGCCGAGGCGGCAGAGCAGGCACACAAGAGCGACAAAGAGGTTATCGTCTATGGTAACAATGGTGTAATTGTCAAGGCACGCACCGACAACCAGCGCAAACTTGTCGATCTCTACGACCACAACGACCTTATCTTTGCGACGGGACCTGCGGGTTCGGGTAAGACCTATACGGCTATTGCTCTTGCGGTACGCGCCTTGCGCGACAAGCAGGTACGCCGAGTAATTTTAACGCGCCCAGCTGTCGAGGCGGGCGAGAAGTTGGGTTTCTTGCCGGGCGACTTAAAGGATAAGCTCGATCCATATTTGCAGCCTCTCTACGATGCGCTCAACGATATGATTCCGCCTGCAAAGTTGCAGAAGTTTATGGAGGATGGCACGGTGCAGATTGCGCCACTTGCCTATATGCGTGGTCGTACATTGGATAACGCCTTCGTAATTCTCGACGAGGCGCAGAACACCACCCTATCGCAGATTAAGATGTTCCTCACCCGCATGGGTCGCAACGCAAAGTTTATTGTTACGGGCGATGTTACGCAGGTCGATTTGCCGCACAAGAGCGATAGCGGACTGGTGCGTGCAATGAATACCGTCAAGGGTATCAAGGGGATCGGCTTTGTGGAGTTCAACAAGGGTGACATCGTGCGTCACGAGCTGGTTAAGCATATTGTCGAGGCGTTCGATAAGCAAGACGAAAGACGAGAGACGAGAGACGAAAGACGAGAGAAATAGAATAGAGGATATTAGCGGCGATTAGCGGCAATTAGCGGTGATTAGCGAAAAAGAAAAAAACACTAATACCCCCTAACAACCTCTAATAACCTTTAACAACCCCTATAAAACAAACTACAAAACAATAACGACTATGAATTACAATTTGGAACAGCTCAAACCTGAGTTGGTTTGGAAACACTTTAAGGCAATTTGCCAGATTCCTCACCCATCACACCACGAGGAGAAGATTCGCGAGTATGTTGTAGCTTTTGCAAAGGAGCACAACCTCGAATACTCGGTTGATGAGGCTTGCAATGTTTATATCGCAAAACCCGCAACACCCGGCTATGAGGGTCGCAAGGGTATCGTTTTGCAGGCTCACCTCGACATGGTGCCACAGAAGAACAACGATAAGGTTTTCGACTTTGAGAATGACCCTATCGAGGCATATATCGACGGCGATTGGGTAACCGCCAACGGTACTACTCTCGGTGCCGACAACGGTATCGGTGCAGCTTGTATCCTCGCAGTATTGGAGGACAACAGCTTGGAGCACGGTGCTATCGAGGGCCTCTTTACAGCTACCGAGGAGACAGGTATGGATGGTGCCTTCGGTCTTAAGGGCGGATTGCTCAAGGGCGATATTCTCTTAAATCTCGACTCGGAGACTGAGGGCGAGTTGTATGTTGGTTGCGCGGGCGGTACCGACGCAAACATCACACTCCCATACACTGCAGAGGCTGCACCTGAGGGTTGGAGCGCAGTGAAGCTCGAGGTTAAGGGCCTTAAGGGCGGTCACTCGGGTATTCAGATCGGCTTCCAGCGTGGTAATGCCAACCGTTTATTGTGCCGTTTATTGCTCCACACCGAGCAGGAGTGGTTGCTCGCATCGGTTGATGGCGGTGGCTTGCGCAACGCTATCCCACGCGAAGCTCAGGCTGTAGTTCTCGTTAAGGATGTTGCAGCATTCAAGGCTGAGGCTGCGGCATACGAGAAGACCTTGCAGTCGGAGTTCGAGAATATCGAGGATTCGATTGCGGTACTCGCAGAGGAGGTTGCCGTACCTGCAGAGATTATCCCTGCAGAGGTTGCCGTAAAGCTCGTAAAGGCGGTTGTTGGCGCACCTAACGGCGTAGTGAAGATGTCGGTTGAGATGGAGGGCCTGGTACAGACCTCTACCAACCTTGCACGCGTGGTATCGAATGGCGAGTGCGTAAAGATTCAGTGTTTGTTGCGTTCGTCTGTTTCGAGCGAGAAGGTTGCCTTGGCTGAGGCTATCAAGGGTGTATTCGAGATGGCAGGTGCCGAGGTTGAGCTCTCGGGCTCGTACGACGGTTGGAAACCAAATATGGAGTCGCCAATTTTGAAGGCCATGTTGGCATCGTATGAGGCATTGTATGGCAAGAAGCCTGCCGTAACCGCTATCCACGCAGGTTTGGAGTGCGGCATCATCGGCGGTGTTTACCCTAACCTCGATATGATTTCGTTCGGTCCTACTATCTGCTATCCTCACTCGCCTGACGAGAAGGTCGAGATTGCATCGGTTGCGAAGTTCTACGACTTCTTGCTCCACACATTGAAGAACGCACCGGCGAAATAAATTGATAATAAAAGCTAATGGCTAATGGCCAAGAGCTAATAGCTAAAGAATATGTCAGAGCGTTGGTTTGTAATAGTAAATCCCATTTCGGGCGGAGGTAAAGGATTGACGGATTTTCCGAAAATCTCGCACCTCCTCCGCGAAAGCGGTATAGAGCACGACCCTGTATTTACCGAGCATCGTTACCACGCCACCGAGTTATCTGTCGAGGCGGCAAATCGTGGCTACCGCAAGCTTATCGTTGTGGGTGGCGACGGCACTCTGAACGAGGTAGTAAACGGACTCTTCATCCAAAAGCAGTGCCAGCCTAAGGATATTCTTCTGGCGGTAATTGCCGTAGGTACGGGCAACGACTGGGTGCGCACATTCGGTATTCCGCGCAACTACTCGGCTGTGGTACGCGCCATAAAGGAGGGCCACTCCTATCTGCAGGATGTGGGCAAGGTAACCTACACCGAGTCGAAGGTGCAGCAGACCCGCTATATGGCAAATGTTGCGGGATTGGGATTCGACGCCTATGTCATAAAGATATTCAACCACCTCAAGCTCAAGGGTTACAAAGGCAAGTGGCTCTATATCTACAGTCTGTTGAAGGGCTACTTCACGGCTAAGCCTGCGGGCGTAACCATCGAGGTTGACGGCAAGGTTATCTACAACCGACTGCTGCTCTCGCTGGCGGTGGGCATTTGTCGCTACAACGGAGGAGGTATTCAGCAGCTGCCGCGTGCCGTAGCAAACGACGGATTGCTCGACTTGACAATCATCCGCCCCGTACATTGGTGGCATGTGGTATTCCGCGCAAAGCGCCTCTTCAATGGCGACATCTACTCGATAGGTCATATCCACCACGCGCAGGGCAAGGAGGTAAAGATTACATCTGCACCCCCAATTCCTGTCGAGACCGATGGCGAGTTGCAGGGAGTATCGCCTGTATCCATATCGGTGGTGCAGCAGGCGATACGCTGTGTCGTAACAAAGGAGTTCCTGGAGAAGTAGCGGAGTTGGCACGAAGGTTGCGATTCAATCGTGTGGTTTAACTTTTTAATTTCTACACGATGAAAAAACTACTTCTTTCAGTTGCCGTTGTGGCACTTATCCTGGGTGGTGTATTCGCTTGTGGCGAGCAGACCAAGTGGAATCGCGAGGAGCGACAAGCTATGCGCAACCTACTGCGCGACTATCGCAAGATGGTCTATCTGAGCAACCTCACCGAGGCGGAGTATATGCTCTTCACCGACCAGGTACTCGCCTCTATCGAGGAGGCCTACCCTACCTATACCACATTTATAGAGATGCCTGCCGTAAACGATACGGTACAGGTCTATGTGGTAACTACGATTGTGGAGCAGCTGGCTGCCGATGCGTCGAATATGCGCCACCTCTACCCTTACCGCGACCTTGTGGCAGCGAACATTCTGCCCGACGGATTGAGTCGCGGTCAGCAGAACGCCTTCTATCAGTGCTTTGCCAATGCGGTGGATAACACCTACAGCAATGCCGAGCAGTTGGTCAATGCAATAGTCGCCGACACGGTACAGACATCACAAATTGCGCAAATGCAATCGAATTGCGCCAACGAACTCTTCGGTTGGACGGTTGAAATAATAGAGGTAGGCAATTAAGCCTACCTCTATTATTATAGTGAGTAGTGAGTAATGAGTAGTTTTTTAACTACTTTCGTCTCTCGTCTTTCGTCTTTACTTGTCCGTTGCCCACTCGCCCTTGGCTCCGTCGTAGATAACAAGGTGGTTTGGAACGAGCGACTTCAGCATAAGATAGCTATCGTAGATATTCACGCCCGATGTCTTACCCTTAGCTATGGAGTAGCCTATAATTGCGCAGTTGCCCTGCGTGGAGTGCAAGGTGTGAAGGTTGCGCCACAAGTAGCTCTCGCTCCACAACAAATCGTTGCTTGGGTTGCCACCGCGGCGGATATGATCGCCCAACGAAGTAGTATCGATAGGTGCGCGCACCACAACATATAGTCCTCGCTTTGCGCACTCCTCTACAACGCGCTCGGCACCGCGGTTAAGCGTGAGAATAATGCCGTTATATCCAAACTTAACAGCATCATCAAGCTCTCTCAGCGCCTCCCACTCCACAAGGTTTGGGGTTACTATCTCATTGTTAATACGCAACTTACCATCCTCGAGTGTCATCTCGCGCAAGCCCACCATCTGCGATACGCACTCGGCTGTGCGGTTATCAATCTTACTCTCCAAATCGAGGCGCAGGCGTGTAGGATTCTTCGCACTCCACAACGCCTTGCTTGGTACTACACACGCGAAGCGCAGCGTATCCTCGCGACGCATATCGAGAGCCAACTCGCGGTATCCCTCGGCTACAACCAACGAATCACCCATACGGAGCGTATAGTGCAGACGCAGTTCCTTGCGGTTGAGTGCGTTACACTTTACAGGTATTGCAAACTCGGCGATACCCTCGCCCGAAGCATTGAGTGTGGTCTTGGCGATAACATCGCGCAGGCGGATTGTAGGCTGCGAGAAGACCTCAACGCCCTCGACCACCATCTTCGATGCCGAGAAGAGTCGGTTTGCCGCATGTGAGAGGTCAAGCACAATCGTAACCTCGTTGCGACCCTCCTGCGAGGCCTTGGTGATATTAAACTCGGCACCCATAGCTCCCGTAGGGGCAAAGCCCACCTCGCGGCCATTGACATAGACCGTATAGGCTGTCGATGCGTAGTTTATGCGGAGAATAGTCTGACGATTGAGCCACGCCACAGGTTGTGCAAAGTGGGTGGTAAAGGTTGTGGATGTACCCTTATCGCTACGCTCGAGCTCCTCGACTACCGCAACAAAGCGCGACTGCGAAGCATCACCTGCAACGGCTGTTGCGAGGGTGTGGTACGGGATTGTACGCTTACGCGCAGGCTCCACGCCACGCGCCGAGAGGTCGTACGGCTCTTGAGCCGATGCGACAATGGCCGAAAATAATATAGCGACAAAAAGTGTGTATCTCTTCATAATTTTTCGTATCTTTGTGGCAAAGGTACAATTTATTTCGATAAATCGCTATGTCCGAGCAGATAAAACTATGTTTTCCGCCCATATCAGCCCGAATGAAGGATGATAATGGCGAGAAGTACATATGGGACCCACTCCGCCAAAAGTGGCTCTTACTCACTCCCGAGGAGTGGGTGCGCCAGCATGTTATCGGTTGGCTTGTGGGTGTGCGCGGCATACCGCAACTGCGCATATCGCAGGAGTACCCTGTCAATATCAACGGTCAGCGTCAACGTGCCGATATTGTAGTTATCGACGAGTCGGCCAAACCCCACCTGCTTGTGGAGTGCAAGGCTCCTGAGGTGGCTATCGACAACGAAGTGGTGATGCAGGCAATGCGCTACAATGCTATCGTGGGCGCACGCTTCGTGCTCCTAACCAACGGCATTAAACTCTACTGCTACGAGCACTGCGACGGAAAATACCGAGCAGCAACGACATTCTAATACGAAAGACGAGAGAAAAAACTATTAACTACTCTCTACTCGTTACCAACTACTCACAAAAAAAGAGAGCCTCATCGGCTCTCTTTTTTTCTCTACTTCAATGGTCGAAGAACAAACTTGAACTCGCGATTCTCGTAAGGGATTTGGTACTCAGGACGAGGGAGTGTACGCCATGAAGTTACACAACCAAGACCCATCTGCATCTTATCGATATTGACGTAGGTGTTACCATCCTTCTTCAAGCGCTGAGCATACTTCTGATACTTATCCGAGTGGATATCGTACTGCTCCATAGGATAAGGGAGTGCGTTAGCCTGGAAGAGTACATCGCTGATAACCTCGAAGCCACGACCCGCCTTATCGGCAACGCGCCACCAGCGCAAATCGCAGTGTGCACCACACTCCTGCGGACGTGCGTAGAATGGCCAGAACTGATCTGCCACGTTCTGCTTGTAGATACCCACCTTCGCACTCGACTTGCGGTCAACGTATGTTTCGTGCTCGCCAGCACCGTAGAACTCGATAGTGTCGAACGTC
>JAFZDR010000154.1 GCA_017561105.1 Alistipes sp.
ATAGGAAGAAGTTGCGACAAGAGGAGTCCAACCATCAACATTAACGAAAAGGAGATAACCTTCTTCATAAGTTTTAAAGTTTGGTATTATTACAAAGCCTCTACAGTGAGAGTCTGTGCAATATTTGCCGACGAGTTACCGATGTGGATGGTATAAGAACCCTTATTTACATCCCAAGCATGGGTCTTGTCGTTCCAGAATGCCAAATCAGAGTGCTTAACCTCGAAAGTAACGGTTGTGCTCTTACCAGGCTCGAGGTGAACCTTCTTGAACGCCTTCAACTCCTTCTTTGGACGCAAAACTGTAGGGTTGTTCTCCGAAACATAGAGCTGTACAACCTCAGCACCAGCCATCTTACCTGTATTCGACAACTTAACTATAACCTTCAACGGCTTCTCTGCCGAGATCTGCTTTGCAGCCTTAGCCTTGCCAAACTCGAAAGTTGTATACGACAAGCCGAAACCGAATGGATAGAGAGGCTCGATGCCCTTCGACTCGTACCAACGATAACCAACGAGAACCGACTCCTTATAGTTTACATCGTAGTGCTTAGGCGCGATCCACAAGCCGTTTGGATTACCCTTTACGCTCTTGAGGCTCAAGCCGCGTGGAATCATATTCGCTGCAGGAGAGTCATTGAACGACTTCTCGATAGTTGCAGGGAGCTTACCCGATGGGTTAATCTTACCTACCATAATATCGGCAATAGCCTGCATACCTGCCTGACCCGGATACCAGCCGTAGATGATAGCCGAAACCTTGTCGTTCCAATAGCTCATATCTACACCCGAACCCGAGAGAACCAATACGATAACATTCTTGTTTGCCGCGCAAGCCATACGAACCAAGGCCTCATCCTCCTGCTCCATCTGGAATGGACGCTCGGTGCCCTCGCTGTCGTAGGTACCTGTTGCAACAACTACAACATCGGCCTCCTGCAACTGGATGAAGTTTGGCTTCTCAACAGCTGTAACCTTTGCACGGAGTGCATTCAAGAGCGCCTGCTCCGAAGTTACATGGTTGAAGCCCTTAACCTTCGACGAGCCGCCACCCTGCGGTGCAACCTTAGCCCAACGACCTACGAGCAATACGCGCTGCTTCTCCTTCAATGGGAGGATGCCGTTGTTCTTCAAGAGTACGGTACCCTCGGCTGCAGTCTGATACGACACCTTCTCGTGCTCAGGCAAGCGAGCGGCGAGGTGATCCTCGTTAGGCTGGCCGTTCTTGAAACGCTCGTACAAGCCGAAACGAATCAATGTTGCAATCATAGGACGAATCATATCGTCGATATTCTTCTCTGTCAACTCGCCTGTCTGCAACAAACCGCGAACAGAGTTGATGTGGTAGAACTCGTTTGGAGTACCAGGCATCTCGACATTCTGACCCGAAAGAACGAGCTTCTTCCAGTCGTAAATCGAACGCCAATCGGTCATTACCAAGCCCTTAAAGCCGAGTGTACCACGGAGAAGGTCGGTGATAACATACTTGCTCTGACCTGCCCACTCACCATTTACGAGGTTGTACGAAGTCATTACCGAGCCTGCACCTGCGTCGATACCCGCCTTAAATGCAGGGGTATAGATCTCCATAATAGCACGCTCATCAACTATCGAGTTAGATATTTTGCGGTAGAACTCCGTATTGTTGCAGAGGAAGTGCTTCAAACAAGCCATTGTGCCTGTGCCCTGCATACCTGTAACATAGTTTGCCACCATCTGACCTGCCAAGTATGGATCCTCACCGAGGTACTCGAAGTTGCGGCCACACTGCGACGAACGATAGATGTTCATACCAGGACCGAGCAATACGCCTGCACCTGCCATACGAGTCTCGTAACCTACAGCCTCGCCATAAGCCTTTGCCAACTCGGTGTTAAAGGTCGATGCGAGCATGATGTTGGCAGGGAACTGAGTGGTCTTCTCAGGGTGACGCACCTCGTTCTGATCAGGAATAGAGTGGTTGATACGCACACCTGCCGAAGCATCCACCATAAATACATGAGGCAAACCCTTTGCCGGTGCTCCCGGAAGGAAGAACTTGTTGTGACCGTGAGTCATCTCGATCTTCTCGTCAATCGAGAGTGTAGACAACACCTCATTAGCCTTGGTTGTAGCCTCCTCCCAAGTCATCATCTCGCTCTTCTTCTGAGCGAAAGCCGATGTAGCCAATGCTATGGCAACAAACGAAAGAATAATCTTTTTCATCTATATTTAAGTTTTAGGTTTTACTAAATCTATTCTAACAGCAAAATCGGGTAATGTTGAAATTATCCGATTTTTGCCATATTATGTAATTCGTAAAATCGTAAATGATTGAGGAATTTTTGTGCAAGGCAAGGTAGTAAAAGCGAAGCATAGTAGACCTATGTGAGCATTTTACTATCCGCAGACTTGTACAAAAAGAGCCAATCAGAACGATTTTTTACTTGCTCTCAGGAGCAGCCACAACCATATTCTTGTCGATACGGAGAGTTACATTGCTATCAACCTCGATAAGGAGAGTGGTCTCGTCAACCTTCTTTACTACAGCGTAGATACCACCTGCTGTGATAACCTTATCGCCCGACTTAAGACCATCGCGGAACTTCTGCATCTCCTTGCGACGCTTCTGCTCAGGACGCCACATAAAGAAATACATAATAGCGATCATCGCTACAATCATAATCCAGAACGACCAATTGCCGCCCATCATCGAAGGTGCAGCTGCCTCTGTTGCAGCCTGTAAAAGTGTAATCATAGTTTTAATAAAGTTTTAGTTTTTATCTATTTCAAATTTTTTACCATTTTTTAGAGAAGGCCCTTGCCGCTCTTGACAATCTTACCCTCAGCAGTGAGCTGCGAGATAATTCTGTCGAGAATACCGTTGATAAAGCCTCCACTAGACTCGGTTGAGTAGCACTTTGCGATGTCTATATACTCGTTCATTGTTACTCGGGTAGGGATCGAAGTGAAGTTCTCGGCCTCGGAAATTGCAGTTACGAGGATAATCTTATCCATCAACGCCACACGCTCGATATCCCAATTGTTCATAGAGCTGTCGAGCATAAGCGAGATACGGTCGTAGCCCGCAATCGAATAGCGCAACAACGACTTTGCATAGTCGAGATCATCCTCGCTCTTGAACTGAGGCATAAGCTTGATAGCCTCGTGGCTCTCACGCATAGACAATACTGTGCGCGAAACCATTGTCAAGAGGAAGCCAAGATCATCATTCCAGAGTACAGACTGCTCCTCCAACGCACTCTCGAGTGGCTCGAACTCCTCGAGCATTGTCATATATATATCCGACACGAGCTGCGCGTCCTCGCGGAACGAACGCTCCTCCGATGCCATATACTTCTGGTAGAACGACTGGCGGATCAATGCATTGTACAATGCCACGATAAGGTCGCGGTTATTCTTCCACGAGAGCTTGCGATTTGAGAGCTCGATTCGGAGGTTCTCATCCTCGGCAAGGCGTACGATAACCTTATTCTCAACGAACTTGCGATTTGGGTGCAAGTCATCGTATGTAGGCAACTTCTTATTTTCGCCGATGCGGATGCGCTCGGCTGCGTACTCGGCAATCTCGGGAACGAGAGCGAGTAGGTGGAAATAGAGGTCGTAGGCGCGATCAATCGAAAGAACGAGGTTCTTCTCGCTTGCTACAGGGGTCATATTCTCGCACTGCATGTGTGCGTAAACAGCCTTCACGACCTTAGTTCTGAGAACTCTTCTGCTTAACATAACTTCAAAGAGACTTTTCTTTAATTCTTTAATCGCACAAAGATAAGAAAAAAAACGGAACTGACGATGCGGAGCGAGCGAAAAAGTTCTATTTTTAGAATAAATAGGACTTGATGGGATGCGCACCTACGGTGCTTGATAGGAAATTATAGGACAAGCTATCCCCTATTCTTAACTCTTTCGCGCGTCAATTTCTCGCGAAAACCACCCTCTCTCAAAAAGTCGTTATACTTCCTATTGATATAACCATTAAGCAGGGCATCAGCCTGATAAATAAGCACAATAACCATATTTGCAACCACCTCATCGCTACGAGTTTGCGCCAATTCAAGAAAAAAGGCACTATCTTCGTGCTCTAAACCAAGCTTTCGCATAGCATCTACCTCTTTTGAATCTTCTGCCCACAATCGCAAATTGCGGACTCGCAGATAGTCCTCGTAGTCAATCAACAACTCTTGCAAGCTACCTCGTGCGACACCCAAAAGCTTCAGCATTGTTTCAGCTGATGTTTCGGCAACCTCGTTGCCCTCCACGATATTCTGCTTACCAGAACGAGCAGCTTGTACCATTTGGTCTATGGTGCGGTCACCCAATTTGAGATACTTCTTGCAGAAATAGTATGTGAGGTCATAAATAACCTCGGTCTTACGGTAAACCTTCAATTTGCGATAGCCTCCGGTATTCACTCCTAATGCTCCCATAGTTACAAATATAAAGCAATTATGGGTATTGGGCAAATTTTAGGCGATTTTTTTTTGATTTTTATAGGAGTTGATGGGATTGGATAGGACTTGATAGGATGTGATGGGATGCGCCGACTTTGTCGGCTTGATAGGATTTGATGGGATGCGCCGACTTTGTCGGCTTGATGGGATGTGATGGGATGCGCACCTGCGGTGCTTGATA
>JAFZDR010000155.1 GCA_017561105.1 Alistipes sp.
CCTGACGAGCTGCGTGGCGTGCAGTAGCAGCCAAAATAACCTTCTGAACGATAGCCTTAGCATCCTTTGGATTCTCCTCCAAATAGTTACTCAAAGCCTCCGACAATGCACCATCTACAGCAGCCGAAACCTCGTCGTTACCCAACTTAGTCTTGGTCTGACCCTCGAACTGAGGCTCCGCAACCTTGACCGAAACAACGGCTGTCAAACCCTCGCGGAAGTCATCACCGCTAATCTCAAACTTAACCTTCGACAACATACCCGACTCATCAGCATAACGCTTCAAAGTACGAGTCAAAGCACGACGGAAACCTGTAAGGTGAGTACCACCCTCAATGGTGTTGATATTATTTACATACGAATGTACATTCTCCGAGAACGAGTTGTTGTACTGCATAGCAACCTCTACCGGAATACCATTCTTCTCCGAATCGAGATAGATGATAGACTCGATAATCTTCTCGCCACGCGACTTATCGAGATACTGAACAAACTCCTTCAAACCATTCTCCGAGTAGAAGCGCTCCGAGTGAGGTACACCCTGCTCGTCCTTATTACGCATATCGGTAATGGTGAGGGCGATACCCTTATTCAAGAATGCCAACTCGCGAAGACGAGCCGAAAGAATCTCGTAACGGTAGGTTGTTGTGAGAGTAAAGATCTCAGCATCCGGTTTAAAGGTTACGATTGTACCTCTGTCGTCGCAATCGCCTACGATCTCAACCTGCGAAGTTGGGTGTCCCTTGCTATAGGTCTGCTTGTAGATCTTACCACCACGGTGAACCTCAGCGATGAGGAGTGTAGAGAGCGCATTAACACACGATACACCCACACCGTGCAAACCTCCCGACACCTTGTAGCTGCCCTTATCGAACTTACCACCGGCGTGGAGAACGGTCAATACAACCTCCAAGGCTGACTTACCCTCCTTCTCGTGGAAGTCGGTAGGAATACCACGACCGTTATCGCGAACGGTAATCGAGTTATCCTCGTTGATGGTTACATAGATGTCTGTACAGTGGCCGGCCAACGCCTCGTCGATAGAGTTATCCACAACCTCATAAACAAGGTGGTGCAAACCCTTCTCACCGACATCACCGATGTACATAGCAGGACGCTTACGCACAGCCTCCAAGCCCTCGAGGACCTGGATGTTAGACGCGGAATACTCTTCTTCCTGTCCCTTCTTCAAAATTTCTGTTTCGTTAGTCATATAATCGTAATAAACTTATTTTTCGCTCTTTTCAAGCAACGCGCAACCTCGCCAATATCACGCGCGCGCGTTATAACTGCGCAAAGATAATCTTTTTTTTTGTAATATCCAACTCTAAATCGAAGATTTAGCACCAATTAGGCTTTGAACATCCACTTCATTGACTCCGCCATGGGCAAAAAGCAGCGTTCTCGACGGGTAATTTTCAATTAAAGAGGTGTTGTGGGTAGACATTACCACAGCTGTACCTTGCGCCGCTATATTGTGTAAAATACGGACAATACCCTCTGCTGTCAGAGGATCGAGATTAACGGTAGGTTCATCCGCCAAGATAACCTCAGGCGAGTTGAGCAGAGCTCGCGCAATGACCAATCGCTGACGCTCGCCACCCGAGAGTTCAAACGGCATCTTCGCCTCCTTACCCGAAAGGCCGACAAGTTCGAGCACCTCTGCAATGCGATGTTCCATTGCACCCTTTCCGCTCCAGCCGGTGGCCTGCAATGCTACGAGGAGATTATCGTGCACATTACAATCGGAGAGGAGCACCAACTCCTGGAATACCATCGCCACTTTGCGGCGAAGATATGGAATTTCGCGCTGCTTCAGGCGTGTCAAATCGAATCCAGCGACAACACCCATACCCTCGACAAGCGACAACTCGCCATAGAGAGTTTTGAGCAACGATGACTTACCACTGCCAACGCGACCGATCAAATAGACAACCTCACCCGCGGCGATCTCGATATTCACATCTTCGAGCACCTTCTCGCCCGCCTTCTCGCGAGTTCGCGGTGTAAGTGTAACATTCGGATTCTCTGCGTGGTATATCGCTGCGCCCTGCAGTTTTACGACAATTTTATTTTCCATCTTTCAAGTAGCAACATTTTACTTCGTAAAAGTACGAAAAAATTTCGGAATTTAGAATTTAGAATTGATAATTTATCGGGGTATATACGATTTTTACCTCAATCACACCCTATAAATGCAAAAAAAATAACAAAGTAGCCTATTCACCGAACACTTTTACAACTTTTACACTATCTTTACAACTCAACGCAGAAATTATGACAAACAAAAGTACCATAATAGGCCACCTCGCCTGCCTCACCGCATACCTTATATTTGGACTCAACATTGTAGTATGCAAAGAGCTAACTACAAGCGATACTATATCGCCATTAGCACTCTTCACCCTCCGTTCGATGGGCGCTGGTGTATTATTCTGGTTAATTTCAATCTTCCGCCCCAAGGAGAAGGTGGAGCTTCGCGACCTACCCAAGATATTCGGGGCTTCGGTACTCGGCTTCTTCCTCGCACAAGTGTCGTTTCTCTTCGCCATATCACGCATTACACCAATGGACTGCTCAATAGTGGCATCGCTTGCACCATTCTACACTATGTTCATAGCGGCTTACACCCTTAAAGAGCCCATATCAGCGCAGAAAATCGGTGGCCTAGTACTCAGCCTATGCGGTGTTATATACCTTATACTCAACAGCACTACCTCCCAATCTGGCACGGTAGAGACTACCCCTTTGGGTGTATTGCTAATGATTGTCAACTCGCTCTGTTTTGCACTCTACCTGGGCATCTTCAAGCCCCTGATAAGCAAATACTCTGTCATTACATTTATGAAGTGGACATTTCTCTTCTCTACACTGATATCACTCCCCTTCACTGCAGTAGAGCTTATCGAAACAAAGTTCGCCTCGCTACCTCCGACATACCTCGCAGAGCTCGCCTTTATGATTATCTGCGCAACATTTATCACCTACTTCCTCATTCCAATAGGTCAGAAGTTGTTGCGCCCTACGCTCGTAGGAATGTACACCTATGTACAACCTATCGTAGCTATAGTAGTAAGCGTCTATGTAGGTATGGACACCCTTACAATCTCAAAGGTTATAGCCGCAATCACCGTATTTGCTGGCGTAGTCATTGTATCTCGCTCCCGCAAGAAGGAGTAAAAGTTTTTCCCTCTCCATTTTTTAGTTTTCCGTTTTTTGCACTATCTTTGCACCGCAGTACATCAAAAAAGCCTACTTTGCGACTGCGCCGGTAACGACTATGGGGGTGACCGGTTTTGACAGCAGGTAGAGTTTGATCGTAAGCACGCCGAGCATTGTGTGGGCGCTCGTTAATCTGCAACACTCAAACTACAAATGGCAATAATAGCTATGCACTCGCTGCCTAATTTTCAAGGAAAATTGGCTTAATTGACTGACACAAGGCTTGTCGGACAACGAGTATCCCGAAGGGGCGTTCCGCTTCATAACGACTCTTCATATGGGGTATCAATCATTTGAAGATAGTGCGATATGTGCCTCGGTTATCGTGCGAAATTTAGGGGCTGGGCTCAAAGTTTGGCGGTCATCTGCCGGGCTTCGAGAGAAGGATTAAGTGATGACTAA
>JAFZDR010000156.1 GCA_017561105.1 Alistipes sp.
CCTGTCTTTATAAAGTTTTTGCTGCGACGGTTGCGGTGGTGAGTGATACCGAATCGGTGAGCCTCATCGCGCAGATGGCAGATAACCTTCAACGGCTCGCCCGTACGACTCAAATAGTACGGCATAGGGTCGTTCGGATAGAAGACCTCCTCCAATCGCTTCGCCAAGCCTACAATCGGCACTCTGTCAGCAATACCCAGCTCCTGCAATACCGAGTAGGCACTCGAAAGCTGACCTTTACCGCCATCGACAACTATCAAATCAGGCAGCTCGGCACCCTCCTCCAACAATCGCGAATAGCGACGAGTCAATATCTCGCGCATCGAAGCAAAGTCGTCGGCTCCAACCACCGTTTTTATATTAAAGTGGCGATACTCCTTGCGCGAAGGTTTGCCGTCGCGGAACACTACGCACGATGCCACAGGGTTGGTGCCCTGCAAGTTCGAGTTATCGAAACACTCTATATGGCGGGGCTCCTTCGCCAAGCGCAACTCGCGACGCATAGCCTCCATAAGGCGATCGGCGTGGCGTGCCGGATTGTGGATCTCGAGATTCTTCAGCTTCTCAGCTCTTGTGGTCTTTGCCGAACGCAACGAGAACTCCAATAAATCGTGCTTCTCACCCCTCTGCGGAACGGAGAATTTAACCCCCTCGAACAGCTCCTCGTATGGCAGATGCGACACTAAAACCTCACGCGCCAACTCGCCCGCGATATTCTCCTTAATATACTGAATACCAAGTGTCATTATCTCACGCTCGTCGCTCTCGACACCCACGGCTATTGTTGCTGTATGCACCGCCGTAATCGAGCCGTTGCGCACCCGCAGAAAATTGCAGTACGCCTCGTCATCATCGACCAGCAACGAGAAGATATCCACATCGCCCATCTTGGCACTCACAATCACCGAGCGGGATGCATATCTTTCGAGCGCATCGAGGCGTGCCTTGTATCGTGCCGCCACTTCAAAACGCAACTCCTCGGCTGCACGCATCATCTCACCCTCGAGGTAACTGCGTACAGGTCGTAAATCGCCCTTCAAAACCGAGGTTGCAATATCTATAAAACCCTTGTACTCCTCGCGGCTGCATTTGCCCACACAGGGGGCCTTGCAGTTGCCCAAATGGTACTGTAGACACGCCGTATGTTTAGCCTTGGCAATACTCTCCTCGGTCATATTTGTTCGACATATTCTGAGTGGCAACGCCTCGCGAATAAAGTCGAGCACAGCCCTCTGTGCTGATATGGAGCCGTATGGACCATAATATTGTGAGCCGTCGCGCACAATCTGTCGTGTGGATAGCACACGCGGGAACTCCTCGGCGGTAACCGCTATCCATGGGTAGGACTTATCATCTTTGAGCAGGATATTGTAGCGCGGTTGCAGGGTCTTGATAAGCGAATTTTCGAGCAGCAGCGCATCGGTTTCGCTATCGACCACAATATGGCGCATCGAAGCTATTTGTCGCACCATCACCCGCACCTTGGCCGAGTGGTCGCGACTCTCCACAAAGTAGGAGCGCACACGATTGCGCAGATGTTTAGCCTTGCCGACATATATAACCTCGCCTTTGCTATTCTCAAATAGATAGCAACCGGCCGACATAGGCAACATAGCAACCTGCTCCTTTAGCGATATTTTATCATTCTCCACCATATAACACCTCAAAGATACAAATTTTTGCAAAAATTGAACTTAATTTGGAAAATTAAACTTAACTTTGTGATAGCACCTCTTGCTGAAATCTAAATTTACAACAAATATGAAGAGACTTTTTACTCTGTTGTGCACTCTTATTGCACTTCTGTTCGTCGGTTGTATAGACCGCGAATTTAACCTTGCCGAGACCTCGGGCGAGGTTACTATCGGAGGCGAAGAGCTGATTGTTCCGTTGGCCGAGATTGCGCCGATAACTCTCAGCGAGCTTCTGAAGGAGAACGAAACAATCACCAGCGACGAAAATGGTGTCTACCAGATTAAGTTCTCGTCGTTTGGCGATGACCCTGCAAAGTACGAGCAGTTGTCGATTGACGGCATCGAGATTCCGGCTATTACTGGACTTTCGCCTAAGTTGGATCCGATAACCTTCTCGTTCCAGCAGTTGCCGACCTCGATTTTGATGTCGGGCATAAACCACACCTTCGTGGTTGATTACCCGAAGATCAACACCATCATGAAGATCGATCCGATCAAGTTCAGCGAGGAGCTCAACCTTCAACTTCCGGTATCGGGACAAGGCGCACTCTCCGAGCAGGACTTGGCAGGACTCAAGTTGCTTGGATGGGATGTTATCACAAACGAATACTCTTCGAGCGTAGCTTTCAAGGCCGAAATCGAGATTTTGAAGCAGCTCCAAAAGGTAGATTGGGTTGAGTTCGGCTGCGACAAGCACCCTTATGGCGCACCTTTCGCAGTGAATATCGATTTGCAGGGCTTGCAGGATGTTGTGGGTGGCGGAAGCATAAAGTTCAATGTCGAGTTCCCTGCAAACTACTACCTCCGCAATGAGGACGGATCCGATTTACCACAGGCGACACACAACATATTATCACGCGAAATTGTATTGCAGAAGGGTCAAAAGAGTGTGGAGTTTACGGCATATCTCAATCGCATAGACTACAGCGACCAAACTGCAGTTGAGGGTAAACTAAGTATCAACGACTCGATTACATACGGCTACGAGCTCTCACTCAACCTTTGTGCCGGATCATACAACCTCACAGCACTCCCTAAGATCACGGTCGAGTCTGCACCCGAGTATAAGGATGTTGAGTTTGTTATCAACCATTTCGAGTTGGATAAGGTCAGCCACCCTATTAACTACGCATTCGACGGCATGCCTAACGGTATCGACATCGAGAAGGTGGCATTCAAAGATACCTATCTCACCTTGTCATTGAAGGGCTTGGAGTGGTTGCAGGTTAAGGACAACAAGAGTGACGAGGAGCTCTCGATAATAACAAAAATCACTCTGCCTGAGTGTATGAATCTCGAGAACGAACACCTTAATGGCAATGTTTTGTCGGCATCGGCTATCGATTTGTCAAAAGGTATCAAACTCAAGCTCAACCATATCGACTGCAACGGTAGTGAGATAAAGCAGGAGAATGGCCAGCTCTTAATTTCGTCGAATATTACAGCCGAACTCGACCTTATGAGCATGGACGGCAAGACCGTACTCCTCTCTGCACTTACCCCGCCAAGCGACAAACTATATATAGATGTAGCTATTGCCGAGGCTCAGCTCAAACTCGACACCGAGAATACCAAGGTAACATGGAGCAGCGAGCAGAGATATGACCTCAACCTTGGCGATAACATTCCGTCTATTTCGCAATCTATCGATGTGCCGGAGCTCATAAGCTCGGTAGAGTGCATCACCATCGGCAAGGCCGGTGGCAAGGGCGAGCCTGTAGCTATCGAATTTGCACTTGCGGGTGGCGACTTACCTGTCAGCGACTTGATGATAGATGTAGCCATCAACCTCGGCAAGATGCTCCGCCCTACCCAGAACACTCTGAATAGCGGCATCATCACAAAGAGTGCAAATGGCGACTATATCCTCGCCATTAACGAGGAGTGGCAGACCAGCAAGGTATTGACCAAGCGAATAGAGTTCGATGCGTTGGAGAACATCCCTGCAATAGACAACGGTAAGATCACTATCAATCAGAGTTTCCCTATTACCGGTAGCGTAAAGATTAAGGATGGTCAGAACATCGACACCTCGAAGCTCGACTCGGCAAAGATTGACATCGATGTCAACATCGACGATATCGAGGCTCAGACATTTACCGGTGGAGTAAATATCTCCGTTGCTCCGGAGCAGATGGTTGTCGAGTTGGGCGACCTCAGCAACTTGGGCGTAGATATCAATGCACTGAGCATCAACCCTGTCCTGAATGTGAAGTTGAAGGAGAACCCTACAGGTATTCCATTCTTCGCCAACATTGCGGTTAAGACATTAGACAGCACCGACAAAGTGTTGCATACGCTCGAAATCCCAACCATTAGCGTTGCAGGATCGGGTGCATCGAACATCATACTCTCAACACCACGCAATGCATCGAAGTTCGAGGGCGAGGATGTAACATTCATCGCTGTCGAGGGATTGTCGAAGCTTCTTTCGGCAGGTATCCCTTCGAAGATTGTGGTAGATATGTCGGTGGCAACAGATAGCAGCGAGACATACACCATCGATCTCACTCGTGCAGCTAAGGGCTACACTATCGAGTATCAATACGAGGTTGTCGTTCCGTTCGAAATGGATGGCAACTTGGATGTTTCGTTCGAAACAACAATTCTGGAGTTGGGTGCAACATTCGACGAGTTGGCCGACACAACCAACGGTTTGAAGGTTGGCGATGTAGGTTTGATTGGCGAGTTTGGCACAACCATTCCGTTCAATATCGTACTCTCGGCCGAGTTGGTAAACAGCGAGGGCACTACCGAGGGTGTTGCTGCGCGTCTTAACATCAACGACTGCCTTATCAAAGGTAGCTCGGAGGGTAACCAGAGAAGCGTATCGAAGATTGACTTAGACTTCGACCTCGGCGATAGCCACTCGTTGGCAGGCTTGAAGGGTGCCGATGGCGTACGCCTGAAGTTTGCAATCTACAACACTGACAGAGAGATCGCATCGCTTTCGAAGGATCAGTATCTCGACGGCAAGCTGAAGCTTCGTCTGCGCAATGGTGTAACAGTAGATATTTTTGAGTTTTTGGACAGTACAACAGAAGAGGGATATTAAACTATGAAATGCAATAAATTTATAATCGCTATCGCTGCCATTCTCGGAGCCGTTTTCACCACCTCCGCACAGATGCGCACCGCCTACTTTATGGAGGGTTCGTACTTCCGTACCGATATGAATGCGGCCCTTGCTCCTACTCGAGGATATATCAAGATTCCGGTTGTTGGAACTCTCGGCCTCGATTTCGGCAACAACTACTTCTCAGTAAACAACCTCTTCTATAAGAAGGATGGAGGTATCTACACCTTTATGAACGAGAGAGTATCGGCCGACGAATTCCTCGGCAAACTTGCCAACAAGGGTAAGTTGAGCATGGGCTTCAACACCTCGTTGCTCGGATTTGGTGCACACTCCAAGAAGTTGTTCTGGAGCTTTAATCTCAACCTCCGCTCGAATACCGAAATCACCCTCTCGAAGGATATGTTCTCGGCATTGAAGAACCTCTCGAACGGCTACTACGACTTGGGCGACACCCATCTCTCAAACCGTGAGTATATGGAGGCTTCGCTCGGCTTTGCCATCCCTATCAAGGAGTTTATGACCTTCGGTTTCCGCGCAAAGGGATTGCTCGGCTTGGCCGACATCTCGATGCAGATGGACAAGATGTATCTCGATGTCAACGAGAATATCGTTAAGGCTGAGCTCATGGGCTCTATCCGTGGTAACTGTCCTGCATTTGCACAAAATTATACTCCGGGCTCACCACTATCTGCCGAAGGCATTATGCAGCCTTATTTGGGCGCTATGCTCAAAAATGTCAAGAGCTGGGGACTCGGTCTCGACCTCGGTTTCGAATTCCGACTCTTTGACGATCACCTCAAAATCTCGATTGGCGCAAACGACATCGGCTTTATTAAGTGGTATAGCGGCTCAACCGTAAATGCCACCGGAAGTGCAAACTTCTCGTACGAGGGTATCGACCTCGAGGCAGGCGAGGCTAAAATTAACGCCGGTGGAAATGCGGTAATGGCCGAGCCACAGGGTTCATACATGACCCGACTCACCTGCTCGTTGAATGGTGGTGTCGAGTATAACATCCTGAACAACTGGATCGCATTCGGTTTGCTCTCGCACACCGAGTTCTGCCAGAACTTCACCCGCTCCGAGCTCACTGCATCGGTCAATTTCCGTATCGGTCGTTGGCTCTCCACATCGTTCAGCCACACCTTCTTCAACGGCAACCAGCCGGGCGTACTCGGTTGGGCAATAAACCTTCACCCACCGGGATTTCACCTCTTCCTCGGTGCCGACTTTATCGACACTCGTTATGCGGTATATAACAGCTTAATTGTACCGAAGATGATGAGCTCGGCAAATGTATATATGGGTGTAGGTTTCAACCTCGGCAAGGCTAAGTATATGCCTTCGATGCAGGGCAAGAGCAAACGCGCCAACAGATTGAGTAAACAGCAAAGCGAGGCTTAAAAAATATGGACCAGCCAAAGATCGAGCGTGTACTTCGCCTGATGAAGATGATGACGAGTGGCAACCGCTACACCGTAGAGGAGTTGGCGGAGCGACTCGACACCTCGTACCGCTCCATATATCGCTATATCGACACCTTCAAGGAGGTGGGATTTGTGGTGCATAAGGAGGAGGGCGCAGTATATCGCTTGGGCAAGGAGAGCCCCTATTTCAAGGATATTTCGCAACTTATCCACTTCACGGACGAGGAGGCTCATATCGTAAATCAGCTTATCGGAGCGTTGGACGACACCAACACCCTGAAGCAAAATCTGCGTCGCAAGCTCTCGTCGGTCTATAACTGCACCTCGCTTGCCAACAGCATCGTAAAGGGCAAAAATGCCGAGAATGTAAACCACATTATCGAGGCTGTCGAGGAGCATCGACAGGTTATTCTGCACGACTACTCCTCGTCGCATACAAGTTCCAAGCGCGACCGCTTGGTTGAGCCTATTGCCTTCACCACAAACTATGTGCAGATTTGGTGCTACGACACCTCGGACGGTAAAACCAAGCTCTTTAATACGGCGCGTATCGGCGATGTCGAGATACTCGACACCGAGTGGCAGCACGAATCGGAACATCGCTGCGGACAGATTGACGTGTTCCGCAATATGGGCTTCGAGCAGATGCGCGTGCAGTTGCGACTTGGCGTGATGTCGCACAACCTCCTTATCGAGGAGTATCCGCTCTCGGAACGCGACCTGACACAGATTGACGAGGGGCATTGGCTACTTGATACCATGGTCTGCAACTACGCCGGAGTCGGTCGTTTTGTGATGGGCCTTATCGAGGATATCGAGATTATCGACTCGCCCGACTTTGTCGCCTATCTCCGCCAAAAGAGAGAACTGATAAGCAAGAAGTTTTAGAACTATACAACCGTAAAGAAAAGGTGATGTTTTGCGACATCACCTTTTTTAGTCATTAGCTTTTAGAATACACCCCCATAAAAAAATCATTTTGGGCGAGGAAATTTTGTGCCAAACAAAAAAGCGAACCCGCAGCATAGTTGACCTATGTGAGGAGTTCGCTTATTGCAGAGCGGTGCAAAATTTACCGCTCAAAATGATTTTCTATCCACACTTCGAATATCCGCAAGACAAGCAAGTCAAGCAACCATTCTGGTACGCCATCTGCTCCTGGCCGCACTGAGGGCACTTACCCTTTGAGCGTGTACCGTCCTCGATATACTGCTTCAATGCACGCTTAACACCATTCTTCCAAGTGTTGATATTCTCATCGTCGAGGTGCAAGCCATCGATCAAGGCAACAACCTTCTCGATTGGCATATGGTAGCGAAGTACACCCGAGATAAGCTTCACATAGTTCCAGAAGCTCTCATCGAACAAACGCGAAATACCACCGATAGTGTTGGTATAACCGTAGCGGTCGGTGTACTGGAAGTCGTAACGCTTAGTTCCGTCATCCTCGCGAACCTTGATAATGTTACCCTTAGTGATCTTTGGTGGGATATACATCGCGTCATCCTCGATCTTACCGGTGAAGATCTCGTATGGACGACCATCGAGCATACCTACGAATGCAATCCACATTTCCGAGCCGTTCTTGAAGCGAACAACCTCTGCAGGGATTGACTTCGGACGACGATTCTCACCTGTAGCCTCCTCGCACTTCTTAGGCTCCGACTTCTTGCTCTTCTTGTCAACGAGTAC
>JAFZDR010000157.1 GCA_017561105.1 Alistipes sp.
GCAGTACAGTCCTAATGTGGCTGACTTTTGGTTGATGAGCAATATTGTGTTTATTCAATTTGACGAAACTCGAAAAGTTAGAACGACCACGGAGAGATACGCAACAGAGGCTAATTTTGAAGTGGTATACCAAAAGCGCAAATCGGCAAAATACACCTACACCTTTACCGATGCGGACTATCAGTTTGCACTCGAAAACGGAACCCCGTTGGAGTGGTAGCAGATTAAGAGCAACAAAAAATCAAGAAATATTTGCACGAACAGAAAATAATGTTTACCTTTGCAGGCATTTTGTGTTGAAGTGCATTAAAACTTATTAAACTAAATGTTTGTAATTGTTGAGATCGCAGGTCAGCAGTTTAAGGCTGAGAAAGGTCGTAAGCTCTATGTACACCGTCTTGAGGGTGAGATTGACTCTACCCTGAGCTTCGACAAGGTCCTGCTCGTGGAGAATGGCGGTCAGGTTAAGGTGGGCGCACCTGTTGTAAAAGGCGCCTCAGTAAAGGCAAAGATTCTTAAGCACCTCAAGGATGACAAGGTCCTGGTATTTAAGAAGAAGCGCAGAACCGGTTATCAGAAGTGCAACGGTCACCGTCAGTATCTGTCGCAGATTTTAATTGAAGAGATTGTTGCATAACCTTAAAAATTCGTTAGAGAAGTATGGCACACAAAAAAGGTGTAGGTAGTTCGAAGAACGGCCGTGAGTCGGAGAGCAAACGACTCGGTGTAAAGCTTTATGGTGGTCAGGTAGCGAAGGCAGGCAACATCATCGTTCGTCAGCGCGGTACTGTTCACAACCCAGGTGAGAATGTTGGTATGGGCAAGGACCACACCCTCTTCGCACTTGTTAATGGTGTAGTTGTCTTCACTAAGAAGGCATCCGGCAAGAGCTATGTAAGCGTTACTCCGTTTGCATAACAATTGAACGTCTTTCAAGAAAAAAGCACTCCTTTCGAGGGGTGCTTTTCTTGTTTTTATACATCTATGCAGAGAATATTTAACCCAACTTGTCAAAAATAAGTTTACTTATTTTTTTATTCTCGACCAATTTGTTACCTTTGTAGGAAGAATTTACCTAAAAAACTAACTATATGAAAAAACTAACCTTTCTACTTCTGTTCACAGTAGTATTCTCCTATTGTGCAATGGCGTGGGATAATCGTGGTCACTCGACCATTGCTTACATTGCCGAGCGTCACCTCACTCCGCGCGCAAAGGCAAATATCGAGAGCTACATCGGTGGTCGCTCGATTGTATACTACGCCTCTTGGATGGACTTCAACCGATCTACACCTCCGATGGATGTTACCCGCGACTGGCATGTGGACTACTGGACTGACGGACATCGCACAGATGCCGACGGCAATCCGCAGCCCCCTTGTTCGCTTACTCAGGTCAAGCGCATCGTATCCGAGATGGGCAACTTCCGAGAGCTGAGCGACTCGCTCGTAAATATCAACATCAAGTACTTGGTGCACCTTGTCGGCGATATGCACTGCCCTGTACACATTGACTTCCCGACCTCTCGTCCGATGAAAATCAAGATTGACAACAAGACAGTCAAGGTACACGCTATGTGGGACGCCTATGTACTCAACAGCAAGCACAACGGCACCTCGCCTATGCAGCTTGCCGAGGAGTTCGACATCCTTACAGCCGAGCAGATTGCAAAGGTGCAGAGCTCTACCCCCGACGAGTGGCACAACGAGACTGTCGAGGTGTCGAAAAAGGTTATCGATATGATTCCGGAGAGCAAAAAGATCACATACGATAACTACTTCAACGAGGCTATCAAGTATGCCGAGGATCGTATAACCGTTGCCGGATATCGTCTTGCAGCTATTCTTAACTCAATTTTTGACAAGTAATATGAAGAAGTTTATCACCATAATAATCGCTCTGCTCACTATCCAGAGCGCCTCTGCTTGGTCAAGGGCTATCCACGCAGGTATTGCAGCCATTGCCGATGCAAATCTCACAGAGCAGACAAAAGAGGCAATAAGTCAGGCACTTGACGGTCGTAATATCGTCTACTCCGCACAATGGATGTACGATATGGAGAAGACAAAGGGCTACGAGCAGACAAAGAATTGGCGCAGCGTGGCTGTTGCAAAGAACAACAAGCCGCTCAATGCGAAGAAGTCGCTCAACCACAAGGAGGATATCGTTCGTCGCGCACAGGGTCTGGAGGCTCTTGCTACAGCTATCCGCGCTATCGAGGCGGGAGGACTCACAAAGGAGCAGCTTGCCGACAATATCCGTTATATCGTAACTATCGTGGGCGATCTGCACTGCCCGACCCACTACATCTACCCTGAAGCTCTCGAGCTGCGCAAGATGCACTACTTCTACAACGACAAGAAGCAGTCTTATACCGGCTACTGGGAGCACAGCTCTATTGCAGGCACATTCAACTGGAAGACCAACGAGTTTGTTCACCAGCTCAACCGCAAGACTCCGGAGCAGATTGCAGCCATCACAAAGGGTTCAATCACAAATTGGGTAACAAAGAATGCTGCTGAGTATCGTAACATCTACACTCTGCTCGAGAGTGGCAAGAAGTTCAGTCAGAAGGGTCTGCGCGTATGGCAGAACAGCATCTACCCTATCTCTACCGAGCAGGCGGCAATTGCCGGCTATCGTATTGCAGCCATCCTCAACGGACTGTTCGACAGCAATGTTGCAAATGTAAAAATCAAGTAATCCAAACCAGACTCTTTTATGAAACGATTTATAACTACACTCGCCCTTGTATGTATCGTGGGCAGTTCAAGTCTCTGTTTCGGTTGGGGTCGTGATGCTCATGCGGCTATCGCCTACATTGCCGAGCGCCACCTCACCCCTACAGCAAAGGCAAATATCGAGAAGTGCATCGACGGTCGCTCTATCGTCTACTACGCCTCTTGGCTCGACAACC
>JAFZDR010000158.1 GCA_017561105.1 Alistipes sp.
ACATTATCCTTGCGGTCATCAATAAATATAGTTTCGGCAGGATCAAGATCATAGTTCGACAACAGATACTCGTAAATTCGGCGATCGGGCTTTCCGATGCCTATTTCGCACGATACCACCTGCTTGTCGAAGTATTCGAATACGGGGAATTCACGCAGATACTCGATATACTCCTTCGACATATTCGAGAGCACATAGAGATTGTAACCACGCTCTTTCAACTCCTTGATGAGTTGTGCCGTAGGTTCAATCTGCTCCTGATACTCGATAGCGAGTTTCATATTGCCCTTAGCGGTGGCGAGATCGCAACCGCGATACTCTGCCAACGCTTCAGCAACCTTCTCCTCCTCCAGGATACCGAGGTCGTAGTCGGTCCAGAACTGCGGTATTCCCTGCATGTGCGACTTGAAGACAAAGCTGAAGAACTCGTCCAAGTGCTTTGGGAAACGCAGCGGATTGCGAGCCACAACCACGCCTGCAAGGTCGAAAACTATATTTTTAATCATATCTCTTTTCTCTATTGTTTGGTTAACAACGCAGCTACGCGAGCGCGGAACTCAGCAGGGAACTTATCCATCTTTGCAACCTCAACAAGGCACTCCTCGAGCGACTTGTAGTAGTTATCGATGCTCCTCTGGATATCCTTAGGGAACTCTGTAATAAAGTTCGGAGCCTGCGAAATGTTCATGTAGAAGTCAGGCATCATACTACCCGAATCGTAATACTTGCCATAGACCTCCTTGAACTCTGCGGTGAGTGGCACGCAACGATTTACAATACCCTGAATACCGAACAACTTAGACTGCTGAGCCAAATCGCCCTCAGCAAACTCAACCTCAACTACGCAACCCTTTGCGCTGTTAATCTCACCAACGAGGATATATGGCGCAAGTGTATAGCCATCGTAGCCCCACTCGCCAGCCTCAGGGTAGCGGTTATACTTGAGCTCCTTGCCATCAACACGAACGGCCTTCGGAGGGTAGTTTGCAGGTAAACGCACCTCGTACGATGTAGTAGCCGAAGCACCATCAAATGAACCCTTGCGTGGAGCAACAGTAATAGTAACCTTGTTGCCCTCGGTGCGCTTTGTAACCTTGATAGTGGAGTAGACCGAAGCGTAATCCTTCGACTTGCCGTCATCCTCATAGATAGTAGCCTCACCGTCACCACCAGGAACGCAAGTCAAAACATAGCTGTTGCTTGCAACCTGAAGATTGCGTACAGACTTAGGATACATCGGAATAATAGCACCTGCCTTCACAAAATATGGGTTTTCGGCCTGTGTACAATGAATCTCGACAAGTTCGTCGCTACCCTCATACATCTTGCCGCTAACCATATTAAACCACTTCTCACCCTTTGGCAACCAAACCTTACGCGAAGCCAAGCCGGTATTCTTATCTGCCGGGCTGAGAATTGAAGCAACGAGCATATCGTTACCGAACATAAACTGATCCTTCATCGAATAAGCCAAATCATGCTCAGGGTGCGAGTAGTACATCGGACGACACATCGAAACACCAGTATCGAATGTCTCGCGAGCTGCAGCGTAGATATACGGAACGAGTGCATAACGCAAGTGCATGGCTGCACGCATATCAAACATGTGGTTAGGGAACTGCCATATACGACGCTCAATCTCAGATTTCTTGGTACAGTGGGTCTTGAAGATAGGAGTAAATACACCATACTGCAACCAACGCAAGTACATCTCCGGATCGGTAACTCGGGCATCCGACTTGTGGAACATATGACCACCTATATCGTGTCCCCAATAGCCATATCCTACATTCGATGCTGTAGCAGTAAACCAAGGCAAGAATTGCAATACATCCCAAGCGATGTATGTATCGCCCGAGAAACCTGTCTGGTAGCGGTGCGAGCCAAGACCTCCCCAACGGTGATAAATCATAGGACGCTCGTTGCCCTTCTGTGCCATGTGATGATCGAAGGTGTGGTTGAGCCAGAAGGTATTATTCAAGTCCTTCACATACTTGCTGGTTACCCACTGCTGCCAATCGAGCCACCAGAAATCGATGCCCTGCTTCTCGAGTGGTGCAAGGACTGTATCGAAATAGGTATCAGCCCACTTCATCTCCGACATCTTGTAAGGTACACCCTTGCCCTCCTCTTTCCAGCCGTAAGCCTCGGTGAAACGCTTGTATGGCTCCTCGTATGGCTGAATACCCGATGCAGGGTGGAGGTTCAACGAAGTCTTCAAGTTCTGCTTGCGACACCACGAAAGGAATACCTCAGGTGCAGGAAACAACTGCTGCTTCCAAGTGTAACCTGTCCAACCAACACGCTGTCCATACTCATCACGCTTTGGATTCTTTGCAGTCAAACCCCAGGTGTCGTGCCAATCCATATCGATAATCAACACATCGATAGGAATGTCCAACGAACGCATAGTCTCGACCAAATCACGCAACTCGTTGTCCGAATACTGCCAATAGCGGCTCCACCAATAACCAAATACATACTTTGGAGGGAGTGGAATATCGCCAGCTACGCGAGTGTAGTCCTTCAACGCCTTGGTGTACTCGTGTCCGTATGCAAAGAGGTACAAATCGAGGCGATCGCCCTCAGGACGGCACTCAACCCAATTCTTCCAATGTGACTCAACAGGCACAAAGAGGTGACGGGTAGAGTCATCTACCACGCTCCAACCTGCACGCGAGAGCAGACCTGTCTCCATATGGCTTCTGCGACTACGGTTCTTTGGATTATCCTCATAACCATAGTAGCCGTCGAGAGTACGGGTAGTACCCATCAAGTTCAAACTATCCTTATCGCCATAGTGCCATACCACCTTCTTACCGGCAACCACAATCTCTGCCTTAAGGTTCTCTGCCGAGAATTTTGCGCCCTTAATGTAGGTCAATGTTACATTCGAAGTGGTGATAGTGACCTTCGAGCGGCTGTCACGCACCTTGAATGAAGGCACCTCCAACTTACGATTTACGAATGTGAGCGAAGCTCGATCCTCGAACTTACCATCCTCGGCCCACTCCATACGAATCATCTGCGGAGTAAGCACCGTAAATCGTGCATTGCCGACAACGACCTGAGCCTTTTCGTCAGCCTTCGGGTTATTTTCAGCCGATACAAATGATGGCAACATAAGCACCATTGCGGCTAATACAAGTAGTTTTTTCATAGTTTTATTGGTTTATTTTTATGGTTTCTTCACAACTTTCACACTCATATCGGCATTGGCTGCCTTCAAATCGGCAACCACGGCCTCGGCAACAGACTTACCCTCGAAAGTTCCAATCACAAAGGTCGAACCTATACGCGAGATTGTGCAATCGCTCTTATGGCCAAGAATCAACGACTTCATATCGTCCGACAAGGTCGGAACGCCAGATATTTCGATATTGTATTGGCTCTCGTTTCGGCGCATATCTTCAACCGTAGGGTAGTATTCGCCATCGACCCATACTGCAATGATTGGATCGCGGAAGCCTATCTTCTTGAGGTATGCAACACCATCTTTAGCCTCCTGCTCAGTGCGGAAACCTCCTACAAAATAGGCATAAGCGCCGTTATTATAGGCTGTTGTGTACGACAATGGTGTTACACCGCGCAATGCCGAAAGGTTTGGTCGTTTGGAGAATAAGCCCACACGAATACGATAGATTGTGCCATAGTCGTAAACCTTGGTCTGCGGCACAGGGTTCTTCGAGGTGTAGATTGTCGGCACCTGCACCTTGATATCCTCGTAATCGATAAAGCTGCGACGCTGCAACGAGAGTTTCGAAAGGCGATAATCGCGATTTTTGAGCTCCGAAACAATTATCTTCAACGAATCGACCGAAGTTGTGAGCGAGAGTGACGATGCCAAGCGCATCTCATACTCTGCAAGGGCCTTTTTGCGGGCAAAATAGCCAACCAATGCATCCGACTGATAGAGGTCGTTATTGTCGTTAATTTCGCGCTCTGCTCGCGCTGTAATATCAGCCGAAAAGTCGAGCATAGGGGTATTTCCGCTACGCTCCATCAACAAATCGTAGGCGTAGAACTTATTGTAGTAGAGCTGCCCCCATATCGACTTTATGGCATCGTCGAGCTGCGCCATCTCCTGGAGTTTTGCATTGAACTGCAAAGAGATAGCATCGGACTCGGCCTTCGTAGGCACCTCCATATACTTGCGCTGCAAAGAGAGCAACTCTCCATACTTGGAGATATACTTATCGACAAGCCCCTTAACCTCAACCTCGCGACGCTGCGACTTGCGCAAAGTGTTGTAATCTACCGGCGAAAGACGCTCCGAGAAGTAGTCGTTAGCCACCAAATCGCGCTTTAATCGCGACGGATCGGGCGTGTAGCTGTTTTTATTCTCAACAACCTTCTTCGACTCCTTGCGAAGAGAGGTCGAACCCTTTCCGTTCTTCTCGTAGAGTGCCAATGCATTTCGTACCTCCTCCTGCGACACTGCAGCAAGCGCCTTGTCATACTCTGCCTGCAAGCGTACAACCTCCTTCTCCAGCGAGAGTATCACCGGAGCAAGTTCCTCGCGCTTCGACTCATTCTTCGCATAGTTAACTCTGTTTTCGGCCAATACTGCCATCACAGAGTCGCGTGCAAACATCGCCTTCTCAAGTTCCTTCGTTCCTTGAGCCTGAACCATAACGGCTGAGAGTATCGCAACAGAAAATATAATTGTTCGTTTCATCGCCACATTCTTATAAATAGAAACTGAATAAATCCAAATATCTCAAGACGGCCCATAAGCATAAGAATAGAGCCTTGAATCTTCAAAATAGAAGGAAGCTCGGCGTAGTTATCCAACGAGCCAACCGCGCCAAAACCTTTTCCTACATTGCCGATAAATGCTACCGACGAAGAGAATGCACTGAGCAAATCCATACCAAACAAGGCGCTCGACAGCGTACCGAGAAGAATCAGCACGAAGTAGGTTGTCAGGAAGAGTGTTACGGTATTAACCTGTCTATCCTCCTGCAAAATACCGTCAAGGCGAATGCGGATAATTGCGTTAGGGTGCTGCTGTCCGCGCAGACGCGCCTTCAAGACCTTGCCGTAGAGCAATACACGATCGACCTTTGCACCTCCCGAAGTAGAGCCTGCGCATCCGCAGATTATCGAGAGGATAATCAGGATAACGATAGCAAACGGTGTCCAAAGGTTGGTATTTGCCGTTGCAAATCCGGTAGTCGAGATAAGCGAAACCACCTGGAATACCGACTGACGCAGCGAAGTGAAGATATTCTCATAGGTATCGCTAAAATAGAGACTTGCACCGATAAGCAGTGTGGCACCCACGATAATCGCCACATATACACGCACAACCTCCGAGCGGAAGATGTTGTTTGCCTTGCGAGTAAAGGTCGAATAGATAAGTCCGTAGTGAAGGCTCGACATAAACATCACCACAATCAAAATCCACTCGATCAACGGGCTGTCGTAGAAGCCGACACTCGCATTCTTTGTTGAAAATCCTCCCGTAGCGCACGCCGACATCGCATGATTTACAGCATCGAACCAACGCATACCCGAAACCTTGAGCAATAGGGTAGCAATGATTGTCAAGCCGATATAGATGGTGAGCAAAATCTTCACCACCATCTGGGTGCGATAACGGTAGTTATCCTTTGCCAACGATGATAGCTCGATACCCGAAAGCGCCATCTTATTTGTTCCGAGCGACGGCAAAATCAAGAGGGCAAACATCACAACGCCCACACCACCGATCCAGTTGGTTGCCGAACGCCAGAAGAGCAAACCCTGTGGCAGCGCCTCGATATCTGTCAGGATAGATGCACCCGTAGTCGTAAAGCCCGAAACACTCTCGAACCAAGCGTTCACAAGCGTAAACTCTCCACCCCAAATGAGGTATGGGAACATTCCCACAACGCACGAGAGCACCCACGAGCCTACAACAATCATAAAGCCCTCCTTGGATGTGATGCTATCGGCCTTCGATACAAAAATCATCGGAAAGGCTCCGAGCAGAAGCGTAAGCAACGCCGAGAGCAACAACGGATAGAAGCCTGCATCATTCGACACAAGCGAGATGCCCGCCGACACAGCCATAAAGGCTGAAAGGCAGAGCATAACCGCTCCGACATATCTCAAGATTACATTAAATCGCATTTTCGCTCTGCTTTTGATTTGACTTAGAGATGTTTACCAAATTCTCGACATTGTCATGCAACTCCTTTATCTCGTCAATCATTTCAGCCTTTGGCTTAAATGGCAGCTTAAACGAGAGATAGTCGGACAATGCTCGATTTATCTTGAGAATTGGCTTTACACCGTAGATATAGACGAAATAGTAGAACATCAGCACGATAGCGATCATCACAAACAATGAGATCAACACCGGAGCTACCGAGCGATATACATTCTTCGAGAGCTGTGCTGCACGCGGAGCGAGCTGTCCGTGCGAGAGGTTAATGTAGCGCTTAGTCTGATCGACAAAGCGGTTATACGCAGGCTCGTATGTGCTTACATACCATCCGCGGCCGTCAACCTTGTGAACCTCGACTGTCAGCGAGTCTATCACCACCGACTCGGTTGTGCTATAGTTCTCGGAGAGTCGGCGCAAATCGGCGCTATACATAGCCAATGTATCGAGTGAGCCCTGCACTGCTAAAGGCGCCTTATCGCGTACCAAAGCGATATTCGAATCGAGGTGAGTCAACGCCTCATCGCACATCGTTCTATACTGCTCATTACCGAAAATAGCAACATCCATCATTGCACGACTGTGGTCGTGAGCCGAACTGAGCAACTCCTTTGCAACCTCCATATCGCGGCTGTTTGCCGAGAGAATTGCCTCGGTGTCGTAGCTCAAATTACTCAACTCGAACAACGATATAACACCCGATACCGACAACAATGCTACGATACTCAAAAATGCTACTGTAACTCTCTTTCCAATACCTTTCATATGCGGATAAAATAAAATTTACTACCTCTGTAAGTCTGTTTTAACTCACAAAGATAGTAAATTTCCGTATAAAAA
This sequence comes from Alistipes sp., assembly GCA_017561105.1. Classification (GTDB taxonomy): domain Bacteria; phylum Bacteroidota; class Bacteroidia; order Bacteroidales; family Rikenellaceae; genus Alistipes. The sequence goes on from JAFZDR010000158.1 coordinate 6,992, forward strand.
CTATGTTTTTAACGATTTTTAGGCAAATTTAGATTATTCGTCCCAAAATTTCTGCCGAAGAGTCTATTTCGAGCAACTCCACTTTTACGATCTGATTTATATATCGCTTATCGTATGGCACTTTGACTTTCAAGTAGTTACTTGTAAATCCGGTCATCATTCCGCCGCGCATTGTACTCTCAAACAAGACCTCGGTCGTGGTTCCGAGATATTGCTTGCAAAAATCGTAGTGACAACGGCTGCTCAACTCCTCCAAGCGCTTGGCGCGAGCCATCGAAACCTCGGGCGAAACCTTATCCGGAAAGTGGATTGCCGGGGTGTTTTCGCGCTCCGAATATGGGAAGATATGGAGGAACGACGGATTTATCTTTGCGAGGAAGTTGTAACACTCCTCGAACTCCTTCTCGCCCTCGCCCGGAAAACCGGTAATTACATCTATTCCGATAAAGGCATCAGGCATCGCTTTTCGCACCGCATTTATGCGCTCCTCGAACTTCTCGACAGTGTAGCGACGACGCATCAAACCGAGCACCTTATTCGAGCCGCACTGAATAGGAATATGGAAGTGATGTTGAAATTTAGGTGACACAGCGCAAAATGCTATTATCTCGTCAGTTAGAAGATTAGGTTCTATCGACGAAATTCGATAACGCTCGATACCCTCAACATCGTTCAAAGCCCTCAATAAATCGAGAAAACTTTCACCCGTTGTACGGCCAAAATCACCCGTATTTACACCCGTAATTACAATCTCTTTTTGACCGCCTTTTGCAATCTCCCCAGCCTGCTTTACAGCCTCCGAAATAGGGGTATTTCGACTTGCTCCGCGAGCATTATGAATGGTGCAATACGAGCAGCAGTAATCGCAACCATCCTGCACCTTCAAAAAGGCGCGAGTACGGTCGCCGCTCGAGAAGGCCGAAAAGAAGTTTGTAATCTCGTCCGTTTCGCACGAAAAGACCTTCGTTTTGCCACGCTCGGTCAGCGCCAAAACCTGACGATAGGTCTCTCCTTTATCGTTGTTGCACAACACAATATCCACACCCTCGATTGCTGCAATTTCGTAGGGCTTGAGCTGAGCATAGCAGCCTGTAACTGCGATTATTGCGTCGGGATTGTTGCGATGTATTCGGCGTATTAAGTTGCGACACTTCTTATCGGCCTGAGCCGTTACCGAGCAGGAGTTGATAATCGAAATATCGGCCTTCTCGTTTGTGCCGACACGCACAAATCCGCCCTCCTCGAATTGACGAGCCAGGGTAGAACTCTCCGAAAAATTGAGCTTGCAACCAAGTGTATGAAAATTAACTCTGCGAGTCATTAAATTTACCTTTCTTCAAAATTTCTCGCAAAATTACAAAAAACCTCAACAATCACTATCGAAATTTCACAAAAAATACTATTTTTGCATTGATTTTATCAATGGAGATGGATTTTATTGCTGACATACTGAGATATAACTATCTGTCGAATGCCGTTATTGCCTGCGTTTTGTCGGGCATAACCTGCGGTATCATAGGCACATACATCGTGGCAAGGCGAATGGTATTCCTCTGCGGAGGTATCACCCACGCATCGTTTGGAGGCTTGGGTATCGCCTTCTACGCGGGTTTGAACCCGATTCTCGGAGCGACCGTTTTTGCCGTTTTGTCGGCTCTCGGCATCGAATGGAGTAACTCTCGCTCGAAAATCCGCCCCGACTCGGCAATCGGAATGGTGTGGGGTATAGGTATGGCTATCGGAGCACTTTTCATCTCGCTCCGCCCGGGTTACACCTCGGGAGATATGGCAAACTTCCTCTTCGGAAGCATCATAACCGTGACTCAATCCGATATTATCGCGCTCGCAATACTATCGGTAGTATTGATTTTAGGTGCGATTTTGTGGCATCGTCCGATAATGTTCGCCGCCTTCGATCGCAACTTCGCAGAGGCATCGGGTGTTCCGGTAAAAATCACAAACTACATTATGGCAGTCATCACCGCCATGACGATAGTGTTATCTATCCGCACAATGGGTATTGTATTGTTAATCTCGCTGTTAACCATGCCCGTAGTGACTGCGAACATCCTATTTAAAGATTATCGAAAAATTGCTCCGACTGCAATAGTTATCGGAACAATCGCAGGCATCGCGGGTATTGCACTCAGCTACCACGCCGAAGTTCCGTCGGGACCTGCTATAATTTTTATACTCACTTTGGCTTTCTTAACAATAAAATTGTTATCTTTGTGGGTAAAACATACAAAACAGAGAGAAAGAACGACTGCATAGCATATAATGAAGAAGATATATCGACTCATACTCAAATCATACCTCGGTCCGCTTGTGCTGACCTTCTTTATCATCATCTTTATCCTGATGATGAACTTTGTTTGGCGCTACATCGACGAGCTGGTAGGTAAGGGACTCGACCCGATGGTTATCGTGGAGT
>JAFZDR010000159.1 GCA_017561105.1 Alistipes sp.
AGTTGCCGGCAACCATCGCGCGTGAAGACTACGATGCTTATTGGGCGATTGGCGAAATCGTACCCGATGCTGGCGGTCAGGGTTATGGGATTACAAATATCAAGAACTACTACAAGACATACTATGTGCCTAACAATATGGCGATATGTATGGCGGGAGATTTCAACCCGGACGAGGCGATTGTGATTATCGATAAGTATTTCGGCACTCTAAAGCCAAACAAGAACCTGCCGAAGGTAGGGGAGTATAAACCTGCCCGCCTTACCGATGTCAAGGAGGTTGATGTCTATGGTTTGGAGAGTGAGAGTGTGGCTATCGCTTGGCCTACCGAGGGTGCGCGTTCGGAGGGTGCTTTGATTGGTGATATCTTGAACGGAGTCCTCTCGAATGGCAGCTGCGGTCTTATCGACACAAACCTTTTGCAGTCGCAGAAGGTACTCGACGCCTACGGCTATGTAGAGTGCTTGGCGGATGCAGGTATAGCAATGGTTGCTGGCGAGCCAAAGCAGGGTCAGACCCTCGAGGAGGTGCGCGATTTGCTTTTGGCCGAGGTCGAGAAGGTTCGCAATGGCGAGTTTGACGAGGAGTTGCTCAAATCAATTATTGCAAACTACCGCAGGGGTGAGATGTCGCAGATGGAGAATAACTTTGCGCTCGCCTACAGAATGGAGGCGGCATTTATCAACGGCGTGGAGTGGGCTGATGTTGCAACAGAGCTCGACCGCGCAGCGAAACTCACCAAGGCCGATTTGGTAGCCTGGGCAAAGGAGAACCTTCCGCTCGACGGCTATGCCGTAGTCTATAAGCGTCAGGGCGAGGATAAGTCGCAGAAGAAGATAGAGAAACCTACAATTACCCCTATTTCGGCAAACCGCGATGCGCAGAGCGACTACCTTGTGGCTATGCAGCAGAGCGAGGTAGCGCCTATCGCACCTCAATTTGTCGATTATAAGCGTGATCTTGGTCGTACCAAGTTGGAGAACGGAATAGAGGTACTCTACAAGCGTAATACAACTAACGAGTTGTTCTCGCTTATCTATCTCTACGATTTTGGTGGCTCAACCTTCAAGTCGTTGCCATTGGCTGCGAGGTATATGGAGATGTTGGGTACAGCCGATAAGTCGGTGGAGAAGATTCAACGCGAGTTGTACGATTTGGCTTGTAGCTTCAATATATCGGCTGCGCTCGATAAGACCTATGTGGTTGTCAGCGGCCTCTCCGAGAATATGGAGAAGGCGATGAAGATTGTCGAGGACTATATCGCAAATGTCGAGGGCGACGAGGCGGTTTTGCGCGAGGTTAAGCGCGATGTCGAGCAGGAGCGCCTTAATGCAAAGTCTTCGCAGCAGGAGTGCTTCAGTGCATTACAGAAGTATTGCATCTATGGAGCAGAGTATGCTCGCAAGGTGAAGATGACAACCAAGGAGTTGCGCAATATATCATCGGAGGAGTTGCTTTCGCAGATTAAGGCGTTGCCTAAGACCCAGCACCGTGTTATGTACTATGGTCCGTTGGCAATCAACGATGTTGTGGCTTCGCTCTACAATACTCACTGCGTAGGTGACGAGTTGAAAGCGGTGGAGAAGGTCACCCTCTCGCCAAACAATGTAACAAAGCCAAGCGTTCTCTTTGCACAGTACGATGCTAAGCAGGTCTACTATATGCAGTATTCGTGTCGTACCGAGGATAAGTTCGATGTTAAGAATTCACCGATAACAAACCTCTATAACGACTACTTCTCGGGCGGTATGAACTCTATCGTGTTCCAGGAGATGCGCGAGGCACGAGGTTTGGCATACTCGTCGTATGCGGGTCTTTGGAAGGGTACAACTCCGCAGGATCCATACTACTTCTACGCCTTTATTGCAACTCAGAACGATAAGGTACAGCAGGCTGTCGAGGCTTTCGACGAGATTATCGAGAATATGCCTCGCTCGGAGAAGGCGTTTGACCTCGCCAAGAGCGGACTTTTGGCAAACTTGGAGAGCCAGCGCACTACCAAGGCGAATGTTTTGTGGAGCTATCTCGAGTACGAGAAGTTTGGTTTGACCGAGGATATCAATAAGACAGTTTACGAGGGCGTGAAGAGCCTAACCCTTGACGATGTGGTAGCTTTCCAGCAGCGTATGGTTAAGAGCCGCCCTTATACCTACTGTGTATTGGGCGATAAGAGTGACCTCGATATGAAGTATCTCCGTTCGCTTGGCAAGGTCAAGTTCTTGTCGCAGGAGGAGATCTTCGGATATTAAACATGAGTTATATGCGAGTAAGAAACCTTATAATAGGCTTGTTGGCTGTCGCTGCAGTTGCAGTGTCGGCATCGGCGCAGGAAATACTGCCTTTGCCGGGTACGGTTGTTAATCACAGCCCTGCCTCGAAGGGTAAATACCTCGGCTCGCCAAGTATCTGCATATTGCCGAATGGGCGCTATGTCGTGAGCCACGACTACTTTGGTCCAAAGACCAAGGAGTTTGAAACGGCTATCACCGACATCTTCGTGTCGGACGACAAGGGTGCTTCATGGCAGAAAACGGCATCGCTGAGAGGTCAGTTTTGGTCAACAATATTCTGCCATAAGGGCGATGTCTATATCTTTGGCACCTGCCGTCACCACGGCAATATCGTAATTCGTAAGTCGAGCGATGGTGGCGAGAGCTGGAGCAATCCGTACGATGCCGAGCACGGACTTATCGTCGAGGGGGAGTATCATACCGCTCCAACACCTGTGCTTGTACATAACGGCCGTATCTGGAAGGCCTTTGAGTATGCTACACACAAGGTGCGCAAGTGGGGCCGACGCTACTCGGCAATGGTTATCTCGGCTCCCGTAAATGCCGATTTGCTCGATGCAAAGAGCTGGCGCTGCTCGAATATTCTCTACTCTGATCCTTCGTGGTTGGGTGGCGAGTTCCGCGGTTGGCTCGAGGGCAATGTGGTTTACGACTACAAGAATAAGCAACTCTTGAATATACTTCGTGTCGGCACCGTAAAGGGTGTAGGTGTGGAGCAGTGCGCGAGAGTGGCAGTGTCGCCAAACGGTAAAAACATATCGTTCGATACCAAAACAGGCTTTATGCCTTTCCCTGGTGGAGCAAAGAAATTTACCATTCGCTACGACGAGCGCACAAAGAGATATTGGACCTTGGCAAATACTACCGACCCCGATAAGCTCGTTATAAAGAATGATAAGACGCGCAATGTGCTGACTTTGTGCAGTTCGGAGGACCTTGTTTCGTGGAAACAGGAGCGCGTAGTCGTATCGCACCCCGATGTTATGTACCACGGTGTGCAGTATGTAGATTGGCAGTTCGAAGGCGAGGATATCGTTGCAGTTATTCGCACTGCGTGGGATGATGAAGAGGGCCATGCTCACAATCAGCACGACTCGAACTACATTATCTTCCACCGTGTAGAGAAGTTCGCCGAGAGGAGATAGAAAATTCAACACTTAAATAAATATAGGTATTATGAAAAAAATCGTTTTTTTAACAATGGGAATTATTGCTATGGCAGCAACGGCTTGTAAGTCGGAGAAGGCGGAGCAGCCTTGGATTGTCGATCGTTTCGACGATGTCAAGATTATTCGCTACGAGGTGCCTGAGTTTGAAAATCAGTCGCTAAATGACAAGATTTTGATCTACTACTTGGCTGAGTCGGCTAAGTGTGGTCGCGATATCTTGTTCGATCAGAACTTTAAGTACAACCTCACCATCCGTCGTGCTTTGGAGAAGATCTACACTTCGTACGATGGTTGCAAGGAGTGCCCTGATTTCAAGGCTATGGAGAAGTATTTGAAGAAGGTATGGTTGGCTAACGGTATCCACCACCACTACTCGAACGACAAGTTCCAGCCAGAGTTCTCGCGCGAGTGGTTCTCGGCACAGTGGGATAAGTGTGGCGTTGAGTCGCCTGTATGCAAGGAGACTATCTTGGAGGCTATCTTCAACCCTGCACTCTACGCTACACGCCTTAACCAGGCTAAGGGCGCAGATGTAATTGCTACATCGGCAGGTAACTACTACGAGGGTGTTACTCAGAAGGAGGTTGAGAAGTTCTACAACGATATGATTAAGAAGGCTGGCAACGATCCATGCCCAATTTCGTACGGTTTGAACTCTAAGCTCGTTAAGAAGAATGGTAAGATCTACGAGCAGACCTACAAGATTGGCGGTATGTACACCGAGGCTTTGGAGCAGATTGTTGCGTGGTTGGAGAAGGCTGAGGCTGTTGCTGAGGAGCCTATCAAGACCACTATCGGTTTGTTGATTAAGTATTATAAGAGCGGTGATTTGCGCGATTTCGACGCATTCAATGTTGCTTGGGTTAAGGATACAACTTCGAATGTAGACTTCGTAAACGGTTTTACCGAGGTTTATGGCGATCCACTCGGCTACAAGGCTTCGTGGGAGTCTGTTGTAAACTTCCTCGATAAGGCGGCTTGCCGTCGTACTCAGATTATCTCGGAGAATGCACAGTGGTTCGAGGATCACTCGCCAATCAACCCTGCATACCGCAAGAAGGAGGTTAAGGGCGTATCGGCTAAGGTTATCACCGTGGCTATGCTCGGTGGTGATACCTATCCAACAACTCCTATCGGTATTAACCTTCCAAACGCAGATTGGATTCGCAAGGAGCACGGCTCTAAGTCGGTAACAATCGACAATATCACCTACGCATACAAGAAGGCTGCACAGGGTGGCGGCTTCGCTGAGGAGTTCGTACTCCGCGAGGAGGATCGCGCTCGTATGAAGGAGTATGGTAAGCTTTCGGATGACCTCCACACCGACCTCCACGAGTGCCTCGGTCACGGTTCGGGTCAGTTGGCTCCTGGTACAACAGGTACCGAGTTGGGTGTTTACTCTTCGCCACTCGAGGAGACTCGTGCAGACCTCTTCGCACTCTACTACCTCGGCGATAAGAAGATGGTTGAGATCGGTTTGATCCCATCGCTCGATGTTGCTAAGGCTCAGTACGCATCGTATGTTATGAATGGTGCTATGACTCAGTTCTCGCGTATCGAGTTGGGTAAGAATGTTGAGCAGGCTCACATGCGTAACCGCAAGCTCATCTCGGAGTGGGCATACGACCTCGGCAAGGCTGAGAATGTTATGGAGTGGGTTGTTAAGGATGGCAAGCGCTACCTCGTAGTTAATGACTTCGACAAGTTGCGCGAGATCTTTGGCAAGCAGCTCTATGAGATTCAGCGCATTAAGTCGGAGGGCGACTTCGAGGCTGGTAAGGCGTTGATCGAGAAGTATGCAGTTAAGATCGATTACGATCTCCACAAGGAGGTTCGCGAACGTTACTATGCTCTCAACATCGAGCCTTATGGTGGTTTTGTAAACCCTGAGTACGAGTTGGTTATGGATGGCGACAAGATTGTAGATGTTAAGGTTTCGTACCCTGCAAACTACATCGAGCAGCACCTCCACTACTCTAAGGATTACTCTTTCTTGCCAAGCCTTAACTAAGGCTCGGCAAGAAAGACCGAGTATCAAGTTGTATAACAAGGCTACTTTGTCGTTACGCTCGCCCTCAAATGCTCATTTACGCCGAGTAAACTCCGCGTTTTCGGGCTTCGCAAGCCTAAAATTAGCTCTTGTTATACAACTTTCAAACAA
>JAFZDR010000019.1 GCA_017561105.1 Alistipes sp.
CATCTTCGAGGTTAAGCGTCCAGAGGTTGATGCAACAATCGTTGCACAGACTATCGCTCGCCAGCTCGAGGGTCGTGTATCGTACCGCCGCGCTATCAAGACAGCAATCGCATCTACAATGCGTGCAGGTGCAGAGGGTATCAAGGTTCAGATTTCAGGTCGTGTAGGTGGCGCCGAGATGGCACGCTCAGAGACCATAAAGGAGGGCCGTATTCCATTGCACACATTCCGCGCAGATGTAGACTACTGCTTGGCAGTAGCAGTAACAAAGGTTGGTACCCTCGGTATCAAGACTTGGATCTGCCACGGCACAGTATATGGCAAGCGTGATTTGTTCGAGATCGCAGGTGCATCACAGCAGCAGCGTCCACAGCAGGGCGGCAACCGCAAGGGTGGCGCTCCACGCAGAAATCGCAAAAATAACAAATAGTAAGTAGTACCTTTTAAAAGCAAAACAATTATGTTACAGCCAAAGAAGACCAAATTTAGAAGAATGCAAAAGGGTCGTATGAAGGGTGTTGCTCAGAGAGGTAACCAACTTGCATACGGATCGTTCGGCATCAAGGCTCTCGAGAGCTCTTGGATTACAGGCCGCCAGATTGAGGCAGCGCGTCAGGCGATCACCCGTTATATGAAGCGTGAGGGACAGATCTGGATCCGCATCTTCCCTGATAAGCCAATCACCAAGAAGCCTGCAGAGGTTCGTATGGGTAAGGGTAAGGGTAATCCAGAAGGATTCGTAGCACCTATCACTCCGGGCCGTATCTTGTTCGAGGCAGAGGGTGTACCAATGGAGATTGCAAAGGAGGCACTCCGTCTTGGAGCGCAGAAGTTGCCAATCACAGTTAAGTTTATTGTTCGCCGCGACTATGACGAGTCGACAGCATTGTAAAAAAGGAGGATTATAGATTATGAAAACAGCTGAAATTAAGGAGATGTCAGTTCAGGACTTGCAGGAGCGCGTAGCTTCAGAGAAGGCTCGTCTTGCAACTATGAAGGTTCAACACGCCGTTTCGCCAGTCGAGAATCCTTCGGAAATTAAGAAAACCCGCAGAGATATAGCTCGTATGCTGACAGTTCTGCGCCAAAAATAAGAATTGAACTATGGAAAGAAATCTTAGAAAAGAGCGTATCGGAGTAGTTGTCAGCACCAAGATGGAGAAGACCATCGTAGTGGCAGTTGCTCGTAAGGTAAAGCACCCAATCTATGGTAAGTTCGTGAACAAGACCACAAAGTTTGCTGCTGAGTGCCTTGACACAACTGTAAACGAGGGTGATACAGTGCGCATTATGGAGACTCGCCCGTTGAGCAAAACGAAGCGTTGGAGATTAGTAGAAATTATTGAAAGAGCTAAGTAATTATGATACAGCAAGAAAGCAGACTCACAGTAGCCGATAACAGTGGTGCAAAGGAGGTACTTTGTATCCGAGTACTTGGCGGTACAAAGCGTCGTTATGCTTCAATCGGCGACAAGATTGTAGTGGCTGTTAAGAGCGCAAGCCCATCTGGCGATGTAAAGAAGGGTGCAGTGTCTAAGGCAGTCGTAGTAAGAACAAAAAAGGAGATTCGACGTGCAAACGGATCATACATCCGTTTCGATGACAATGCCGTAGTCCTTCTTAACAACCAGGGTGAGATGCGTGGTACTCGTATCTTTGGTCCAGTAGCTCGTGAGCTTCGTGACCAGTATATGAAGATCATCTCTCTCGCACCGGAAGTATTGTAATAATTAAAAAAGAGTACTTTATATGTCAGTGAAATTACATATTAAGAAAGGGGATATGGTAGTGGTTATCGCCGGTGACAATAAGGGCCAGCAGGGAAAGGTTCTCAAGGTTGAGACTTCTAAGCAGCGCGCTATTGTTGAGGGTGTAAATCTCGTGAAGAAGGCAACAAAGCCAAACGCACAGAATCCTCAGGGTGGAATCGTTGAGCAGGAGGCTGCGATTCACATCTCGAACTTGCAGTTGCTCGACCCTAAGAGTGGCAAGGCTACTCGTGTAGGTCGCAAGGCAAACGCAGAAGGTAAATTAGTTCGTTACGCTAAAAAATCAGGAGAGGAGATTAAATAATGGCATACATTCCATCACTCAAGACACAGTATAAGGAGCAGATCGTTCCTGCCCTTATGAAGGAGTTTGGATACAAGAGCATTATGCAGTGTCCTAAACTTGAAAAGATCGTTATCAACCAGGGTATGGGCCAGGCAGTAGCCGACAAGAAGCTCATCGATGTAGCTCAGGAGGAGCTTACTCAGATAACAGGTCAGAAGGCAGTACAGACTAAGTCGCGTAAGGATATCTCGAACTTTAAGCTCCGTAAGGGTATGCCTATCGGTGTTCGTGTAACCCTCCGCGGTACTCGTATGTACGAGTTCTTGGAGCGTCTTATCGCTGTAGCCCTTCCACGAATCCGTGACTTCAAGGGTATCAACGAGAAGTTTGATGGTCGTGGTAACTACACACTCGGTATCACAGAGCAGATCATCTTCCCTGAGATCGATATCGACAAGATTACAAAGATCTTCGGTATGGAGATCACATTCGTAACATCGGCACCAACCGACGAGGAGGCATACGCAATGCTTCGCGAGTTCGGTTTGCCATTCAAAAACGCTAAAAAGAATCAATAAGCTATGGCAAAGGAATCAATGAAGGCACGCGAGGTAAAGCGTGAGAAGTTGGCTGCTCGTTATCAGCACAAGCGTGACGAGATCGCAGCGCAGTTGAAAGCCGGCGAGATTGATCACGAGGAGGCGTGGATCGCTCTTTCGAAGCTCCCACGCAACGCAAACCCTATCCGTCAGCACAACCGTTGTATGTTGACAGGTCGTCCAAAGGGTTACATGCGTCAGTTCGGCATCAGCCGTATCCAGTTCCGTGAGATGGCTTCTGCTGGTCTTATCCCAGGCGTTAAGAAGGCAAGCTGGTAGTCGATTACGACTTTTGTTCAAAGGTGTGTTCGTTTCGAACACACCTTTTTTTGAAAATCATTCTGATGAGTTCTTTTTGCACGAATCATCGGACACCAAATTCCTCACATAGGCTTACTATGCTGCGGATTTGTTGCCTCGCTTCGCACAAAAATAATCTCATCATCTCTGATTTTCGGTGGGTGTAGGTGCAACGCACAAAAATAACAGCACACTATGAATTTTCGGAGGAGGGGGTGTAGCCTTGCTTGGCACAAAATTTCCTCAATCATCTCTGATTTTCTTTTGTAGTGGGCGGAAAAGCAAAATTTCCTCAATCATCCCTGATTTTCGTGTGAGGAGGGGTGGTGTAACGCGCAAAAATAACAATACACTATGAATTTTCGGGCGGGTAGCACAAAACTCAAAAAAAATAGCCGGGTATCGTTTTCGATACCCGACCATAAAAGATAATTGGCAAGTGGTCTGCTTAGCAAGCCGTTGGAGTGTAGTCGGCCTTTACCTCCTCGTAGAACTTCGCCAATACAGCCTGATAGTATGGTACCAACCAGAGAAGTGGAATACCCAAAGCCAAGATTGACAACAATGCAAAGCCCATATATCCCAACATTATAAGGAATAGATCCATCTTGTGACCCTTCATCATCTTCATACTCTCGTTAATAGCCTGGTTAGCTGAGAGCTCCGGGTTATCAACCAGGATAAATGGAGCAAGAGAATATGCCAAGCTCTTAATAATACCCGGCACGATAAGAAGGAGTGACCAAAGGAGGGTGAATATATACATTAACAGATAGACACCAATCGACTTACCATAATATGGTTTCGAGAAGCACTTGAACAGACCTCCGACATAGAGTTTATGCTCGCCACGAACAAAGTGCAGGAACATCTTTATTGATGCAAATACTATCGGGTAGACAAGCAGAAAAGTTGTAAGGAGTGAGAATACCTGTCCCAAAATAGTCTCGCCTGGCTCGTCAATAGGTCCGCCTACAAACATTCCGAGAAGGAGTGATACAAGCGCGATAGCGAACATAATCAGGTAGAGTACCATTGCCACGCCCACAGCCGAGCCCCAATTACCCTTCATCAATGCGAGAGTCTCTTGTCTAATTGCAGAATTTGTTTTCATAGTAGTAAAGTTTTTGTTCTATAGACCTCTAATAGAATATTCCTAAAATAAGAAAGTGTGAGGTCTATTAGTCTATCTGACACGAGGCCCTGGAATTGCCTTTATCACAAATAAACAAACCCCACACCCGTATTGGCAAGTATATGGCAATAGCGATGCCATAAACACCAAATACAAGGGTGATGAGTGTGTTGCTCTCCTTGTGATAAGTGAAATTTTCCAGATTTCGTGTCAAGGATAAAAGCTAATACACTTTCATCAATAATAAAATGTCTGCGACCCAAAAGGACTGCACTACAAAGTTAAAAACTTATTTTTATTTTCGCAATAGATTGCCGGAAAATGAGTGCATAAAACGAATATATATTCTCTTTAGCGACTCGAGGTTAGCCTAAAAAATCGCGTAATTGTTTGGTAGAGTGAGAAATAATGTTTATCTTTGCAGGCTTGAAAAAGTGAAGATGTCGTAAGACAATGAAATTTTAGCAACCGCCGATAGTGCTAAATACTTGGTGCTGATGGGGTTACGGCTTTGCAGAAGGAGGGTTCCGATATGGGAGTAGGTGCCGAAAGGTGCTTAAGAATGAATCGGAAAACCGCTTTCAGGGTCGGAAAGCGAGGGGGATACTTGGATACGAAAGGTCTAAGTTTCTGCCTTTCGGTTGTGAAAGATAGTGGATTTTTGAAAAATAAGTGCCTTGTTTCGAGGTGAAGCGGTCGAAAACGACGAGTTTGAGGCTGTGAAAGTGAGAGACGGGTGCGAAAATAGATAACTAATTTTTAATTTTTAACTTTTAATTCTTTACAGTTATGACAGATCCAATTGCGGATTTTTTGACGAGAATTAGAAACGCAGTGAAAGCCAACCACAAGGTGGTTGTAGCTCCTGGCTCAAAAATTAAAGAGGCCATCACTCGAATTCTCTTCGAGCAGGGTTACATCCTTGCTTACAAGTTTGACAAGGATGAGAAGGGTCACCCAATCATCAAGGTTGCATTGAAGTGGAACGGTAAGACAAACGCTATCAAGGATTTGAAGCGTGTATCGCGTCCAGGTTTGCGTCAGTACTCTTCGGTAGCTGACATGCCACGCGTGTTGAACGGTCTCGGCACTGCAATCGTTTCGACATCTAAGGGTATCATGACAGGCGCACAGGCTGTTCGTGAGAATGTAGGTGGCGAGGTATTGTGTTACATTTATTAATCATTAAAAAACCAAAACAAAAATGTCAAGAATTGGTAAATTACCTGTAATCTTACCTGCCGGTGTTGAGGTAACAATCGCAGCGGACAATACGGTAAGCGTGAAAGGGCCACTTGGGACACTGAGCCAGAAGGTTGACTCAGATATTACTGTTGAGGTCGGTACAGCTATCTCGAAGGAGAGCGGTGCGGAGGTTCCTGCAGTGATTGTCACTCGCCCAACAAACCAACCGCGTCATCGCTCTTTGCACGGTCTTTATCGTGCGCTCATCAATAACATGGTTATTGGTGTATCGAAGGGCTATGAGATCAAGCAGGAGTTGGTAGGTGTAGGTTTCAAGGCAGAGGTTAAGGGAGATGTTCTCGAGATGAGCCTTGGTTACTCACACGATACATATTTGAAGCTTCCAAAGGAGGTGACTGCAACTGCAGTAACCGAGAAGAAGGGTGCTCCTATCGTGACTTTGAAGAGCGCAGACAAGCAGCTCGTAGGTCAGGTAGCAGCAAAGCTCCGTTCGTTGCGTAAGCCTGAGCCATATAAGGGTAAGGGTATTAAGTTCGTAGGCGAGGTAATCCGTCGTAAGGCTGGTAAGTCTGCTAACGCTAAATAATAAAGGAGGATAAAGTTATGGCTTTGAATAAGATTGAAAGAAGAGAGAGAATCAAGATGCGCATACGCAAGGTCGTAAGCGGTACATCTGAGCGTCCTCGTATGACTGTATTCCGTAGCAACAAGCAGATTTATGTACAGTTTATCGATGACCTTGCTGGTGTAACTTTGGCAACAGCTTCTTCGTTGGAGTTGGCTGCAGAGACAGCAGGAAAGAACAAGTGTGAGGTTGCAGCTTTGGTAGGTGCATTGGCAGCTAAGAAGGCTATCGAGAAGGGTATCTCGGCAGTAGCATTCGACCGTAATGGTTACCTCTATCACGGACGAGTAAAAATGTTGGCAGACGCTGCTCGTGAGGGCGGTCTTAAATTCTAAGAAGCGATATGGCAAATACAAATGTAAAGAAAGTAAACACAGGCGACCTCGGCGAGTTGAAAGAGCGTCTCGTTGGTATCAACCGTGTAACAAAGGTTACAAAGGGTGGTCGTACATTCAGCTTCTCTGCAATTGTTGTAGTAGGTAACGAGAACGGTGTTGTAGGTTACGGCCTCGGTAAGGCATCGGAGGTTGCTTCGGCTATCGCAAAGGGAACAGAGGATGCTAAGAAGAACTTGGTTCGTATTCCTGTAATCAACGGTACAATTCCTCACAAGCAGGAGTTCCGTTTCGGTGGTTCTGAGGTTATGATTCGTCCAGCTGCTCCAGGTACCGGTATCATCGCCGGTGGTGCGATGCGTGCTGTATTGGAGTCTGTAGGTGTTAAGAATGTCCTCGCGAAGAGCAAGGGTTCGTCTAACCCACACAACCTCGTTAAGGCTACCGTAGGTGCACTCTGCGAGTTGCGCGACGCTTATACAGTTGCTCAGACTCGTGGTCTTTCGCTCAAGCAAGTGTTTAACGGTTAATTTTTAAGGAAGAACTATGGCAACATTGAAGATTACACAGATTAAGAGCCGCATCGGTGCTACTGCAAAGCAGTGTGCAAACCTCGATGCACTCGGACTTCACAGAATTAACCACACAGTAACTCACAGCGATTCTGCAATCATCTTGGGTATGGTAGAGCGCGTGAAGCACTTGGTAACTGTTGAGGTAGTAGAGGAGAAGGCTGCAAAGAAGGCAGTTAAGGCTGAGGCTCCAGCAGTTGAGGCTGAGGTAGCAGAGGCTCCTGCAAAGAAGCCAGCTGCAAAGAAAGTAACAAAGACAAAGAAGGAGGAATAGTAAATGGAACTCAATAATCTTAAACCCGCAAAGGGTTCGACACACCACGATAAGCGTGTAGGCCGTGGTGCAGGTTCGGGACACGGAGGCTACTCGACTCGTGGTAACAAGGGTGCGCAGTCGCGTTCTGGATACTCGCGTAAATTGGGCTTCGAGGGAGGTCAGATGCCATTGCAGCGTCGTCTTCCTAAGTTCGGTTTCACGAATTTGAAAAGAGTAGAGTTTAAGCCAATCAACCTCTCGACTCTCGAGGCTCTCGTAGCAAAGAGTGGTGTTAGCGAGGTGAACATCGACACATTGGTTGCAGCAGGTTTCGTATCGGGCAACGACCGTGTGAAGATTTTGGGTAATGGCGCTTTGACTGCAGCATTGACAGTAACTGCACACGCTTTCTCGAAGAGCGCAGAGGCAGCTATCGTAGCAGCAGGTGGTAGCGTTGTAAAGTTGTAAAACAGGCTAAAACCTAATTTTATATGAAAAGTTATCTGATTGTTGGTATTCTCCTCGTAGCTATCGTGGCTATGATGTTTACCAATAAGAAGTTTTTGGAGACAGTCAAGAATATGTTCAAGATCGAGGAGTTGCGTAAGCGTCTTGGTTATACCGCTCTTTTGATCTTGGTATATCGCTTGGGTTGTTATGTGGTAATTCCGGGTATCGATCCAAACCTTTTGGGTGAGGGTTCGGGCTTGGCAAACCAGATGGACAGCAACAACCTTTTGGGCTTGCTTAACGTATTCTCTGGTGGTGCATTTGCCAATGCCGCACTCTTCGCGCTCGGAGTAATGCCATACATTACCGCTTCGATCATTATCCAGTTGCTCGGCATGATGGTTCCTGCCGTTCAGAAGGTGATGAAAGAGGGCGAGAGCGGACGCCGCAAGATGAATCAGTGGACACGCCTCCTCACAATCGGTGTGCTTGCGTTGCAGGGACCTGCCTATGTGGCAAACCTCTACAACCAGCTTCCTGCTGAGGCGTTTATCTTCGGATCGAGCGTATTGTTCACCATCTATGCAACCGTACTCCTCATCTCGGGCACAATGTTCGTGATGTGGCTCGGTGAGAAGATCACCGACAAGGGTATCGGCAACGGCGTATCGTTGATTATTATGATTGGTATTGTGGCTCGTTTGCCACACGCCTTGTTGGCTGAGTTGAGTGCTCGTTTGAACACTTCGACCGGTTCGCTCATCATGATTATCGTCGAGTTGATCCTGCTCTTCTTGGTATTCTTGGC
>JAFZDR010000020.1 GCA_017561105.1 Alistipes sp.
CACTGGGAGAAGGGCTACCTTGGCCGCTACTACATCTTCTCACCACAATACTATGGCGACGATATCGACATCTACGCCAACAAGAAGAAGGCTGAGTACGAGAAGGGTACTCCTCGCTTCTGGGTTGAGAATATGGGTGAGGATGTAGTTCGTACACTCGAGGTCTACAAGGTAGAGGAGATTGTACCTACTCAGACTATCCAGACCTACGAGTTCCTTCACACCAAGTGTATGGCTAAGGCGTCGTATCGTTTGGCTGCGCTCCTGAACGATATTTTCAAATAGTAAACACACTACAAATTAGGACCTAATTATGAAGAGTAAAATTTCAATTCTGATCCTTGCGCTTGTCGCTACAATGGGAGTGCAACGCGCAATGGCTTGGGGCGGTCATGGTCACCGTATTTCGGCATATATCGCAGAGCAGCACCTCACTCCCGAGGCAAAGGCAAAGTGCGAGCACTATTTGAAGCACTCGTTACCATATTTTGCATCGTGGATGGACTATTGGCGCAATATCGTGCCATTCCGTGAGATTCACTATTGGCACACCTGTACCGTAGATAGCAACTTCGTACCTGTGGGTAAGACGGGTTATCCTACTCGCGATGCCGCTTATCAGACCGAGCGCATCTTGAAGGAGATGGGCAACGGCAAGTATAAGAACCTGCCCGATTCGATTGTGATGGTCAATTTGAAGGTACTTGTTCATATGGTACCCGATATGCACTGTCCGAGCCACACCGCCTATCCGAGATCGTTGGGTAAGCGTGTAGGCCCTATGTTGGTTAAGGGTACAAAGTATGCCATGCATAAGTTCTGGGATGCTTCGCCGCACCTTCTCCATCCAAATTGGACCGTGCAGCGCTACGCCGAGGCTGTAGATACCTACTCGCCAAAGAAGATTAAGAAGATCCAGAAGGGTACAGCCACAAAGTGGGGTATCGATAATGCCCACACCATGGAGGCGAGCTACACCCTTTGGGATAGTGGCGATGAGTTTACCGAGATCGGCGAGGAGCAGCGCAAGAATATCGAGGAGCACACCTTTATGGCATTGGCAAAGGGAGGCTACCGCTTGGCAGCAGTGTTGAATACAATTTTCAATGAATAGGGCACTATGAAAAAGATTACATTACTATATATATTTATGGTAGCATTTGCTGCCCAGGCGATGGCGTTCACTACTTTCGGACACCAAACTATCGCATCTATCGCCACCAAGCATCTCACCGAGAAGGCTCAGACCGATGTGAAGGCTATTCTTGGCACCGATATGGTGCAGGAGTGCGTATGGCTCAACACCCTTCGCACTAAGCCTGAGCTGGCATATACTAAGGATTGGCACATTTTCACACTCGATAGAGCAGGCAGATCGACAACTACAGCCGAGAATGACGGTATCGTACAGCTCGAGAAGGCTATTGCTGTACTTCGCGACCGTGCAAATAAGAGCGATTCGCTCGTTAAGGCATCGTTGAAGACGGTTATTCACCTTGTGGGCGATATGCACTGTATTCCTCATATCCGTATCGACGGTGTTGAGGCGAGCAAGGGCTTTAAGTTTAAGCTCCATAACACCTTGGTAGGCAAGGGTTATAAGGAGTGGAACACCTCTTGGGAGGCAATGTGGCAGAGAGGATTCTCTGAGCGCAATGTAATTCTCTCGCCTTCGTACTATGGTGCCGATGTAGAGATCTTCCTCGGTAGCAAGAAGACCGAGTACGAGAAGGGTACTCCTCGCTTCTGGGTCGAGAATGTTGGCCAGGATGTGGTATTTGGCTTGGGTGTATTCTCGCCTAATGCGTTGATTTCGGCCGAGGATAAAGAGCGTATGGAGGATATCCACAACAGATGTATGGCTAAGGCGGGCTACCGCTTGGCTGCGCTCTTGAACGATATTTTCAAATAGTAAACACACTACAAATTAAGACCTATTATGAAGAGTAAAATTTCAATTCTTGTTATTGCGTTTATCGCCTTTTTGGGCGTACAGAGCGCAAAGGCTTGGGGCGGATTTGGTCATGGTGCAATCGCCTATGTTGCAGAGCAGCATCTGACTCCGCAGGCCAAGTCGGAGGTTCGTCGTTACCTCAACCATACACTTCCGTTCTACGCATCGTGGATGGATCATTGGCGTGCTGTGCCACCGTTCCACCCAACCAACAGCTGGCACGGCTTCTCAGCTGCAGCTGACGGTACCGTAGATTGGTCAAAGGGCGATGGTAAGGCTATGGGTCAGGTTAAGATGATATTGGAGACCATGGGTAACGGCAAATATAAGAACTTGCCTGATTCGCTCGTGCGCCATAACATCCTTATCTTGGTACACGCACTCCCTGATATGCACTGCCCTGTACATGTGGGATACTCAAAGAAGGATTATCCGGAGTATCGCTACTCGTTGCGTCGCAATGGCAAGACATATAAAACACACGGATTTTGGGATGGTTCGCCTGGCTTTCAGCGTAGAGGTTGGACCTACGAGAAGTATAGCTCTATAGTTGATAATATCACTCCAAAGCAGGCTAAGAAGATTGTCAAGAAGGGCAACTTGGAGTATTGGGGCAAGGATATCATCAAGCAGGGTCACCGCGCTTATGCCATAACTCCGGCTAATACGGATATCGCAAAGCTCACAGCTGACGAGAAGGCTAATGTGTTGGCTTTGGCTGACGAGATGTCTATGAAAGCAGCATATCGCTTGGCGTATGTGTTAAATGAGATTTTTAAGTAGTAAACATAAGTATTTGCAATTGAAAGTTATGAAAAAGATATTTTTGGTTGTTGCATTTGCACTCGTAGCATTTGGCGCAAGTGCTTGGAATGTTACCCAGGACGAGGGCGTTGTAGTATTGGCAACAAAGAACCTCACTCCCGAGGCTAAAAGCATGGTTGAAAAGTATCTGGGCACAAGCTATGCTGATGATGTTCAGTATCTCACCAATTTGGAGAAGAAGAAGGCTGCAAAACACAGCAAGGAGATTCACTATCTCCACCTCGACAGCTCGTTGCAGCCTATGAAGGTTGAGGGCGATGATGCGTTGGCATCACTCGAGAAGATGATGGAGGTTGTTCGCACTCGCAACTCGCACTCTAAGGCAGAGGTTGTAACTGCGTTGCGTACCATTATCAACCTTATGTGCGATATTCACAACTTCTCGTATGTTCGCATCGAGGGTGTTCCGCACTCGCAGCAGGAGTTCACATTCCAGAGCTATGGTGGCGATGTTGGCAAGCGCAAGACTACTAACAAGGTTTGGTGGTCGCGCTTCTGGAACGCTTATGGCGGCTGGCATGTTGGTTTTTCGGGTAATCTCTGGGCCGAGGATTTAGAGTTGTGCCACGGCAAGCAGCGCGAGGAGTTTGCTGCCGGTTCACTCCAGGAGTGGGTGTCGCAGACCGCAGTTCAGGCATCGAAGCTCTATGAGCGTATCAAGCCTGAGTATGCTATGACTCGTCGCGAGCGCAATGAGTTGGAGTATCTCAACTACGAGATGATTGCTCGCGCAGGCTATCGCTTGGGTAAACTCTTCAACGAACTTGCAAAATAGTAGTTGCTGATATGAAATTGCGATTAGTTCTTGTCGCTCTCTGCCTCGCCTTCGTGTCTGCGGAGGCGATGGCGTGGAGCGGACTCACGCATAATGCTATAGGTCATATTGCCGATCAGCACCTCACCCCCGAGGCGAAGGCGAAGCGCAACCACTATCTCAACCACACGCTTGCCTACTATGCAAGCTGGCAGGACGAGGTGGCGTGGTCTAAAGAGTATGCCGAAACTCGCTTTTGGCATGCGGTGCGTTTCGATGCAAAGAATCGCTTTCAGTATCGTGAGGGCAGAAACGCCATAACTCATATCTCGCGCATTTGGAACGAGATGCGTAACGGTGGCTATAAGAAGCTCGACGATTCGACCATTGTCGTAAATCTCAAGCTCTTGACTCATATGGTGGGCGATATGCACTGTCCGTCGCACAATATGTATGATGCCGATCCAAGCCCTAAGGTGAAGCGATTTTCGATTCTTTACAAGGGTAAGAAGGTCTATTGGCATAAGTTCTGGGATAGCTCGGCATCAAGCTATTTCCACCGAAAATGGACTTGTCGAGATTATCAGAAGAATCTCGATGTTCTCACACCAAAGCAGATTGCCAAGATCTGCAAGGGTACTCCCGAGCAGTGGGCAAAGCAGAATGGTAAGGATATGCGTGAGCCATATACGTTGCTTATTCCTCATACCGAGTTGAGCGAAATGCCTGCGGAGAACATTGCGCGAATGACCGAGATCGTCGATTTGCAGATTCAGCGCGGAGCTTATCGTCTGGCACATGTTATTAACGATATCTTTAAAGAGTAGGAGGAGTGGCGATGAAGAGATTTTTACTACTTTTAGTATCTGTAGCAACGATCCTTTCGGCACAGGCCTGGAGCGGTATCGGCAATCCTGCCACTCGTGCCTTTGCAAAGCAGTTTATGACTCCGGAGGCGCGCAAGGAGAATGCCCGTATCTGGAAACTGAATAAGAAATATCCGGCCGAGAAGAGCGACAAACCTACCGATCTGCGTTGGAATAAGGTGACTCTTGATGCCGATTTGCGCTCTACAACCACCTACGAGGGCGATGTTGTGGTGCAGATGGAGAGGGCTGCAGAGGTGTTGCGTAATCGCAAAAACTATAGCGAGAAGGAGCAGATCGAGGCTATGCGTACAGTAACCTACAATATGATTCTTCTCCACACTTTCGGCAATATTTCGATCGAGGGCAATGAGTTGACAAATGGCTTCTTTGTACTGCTCTCATCCGGTGCTGCAGCCGATGTAAATGCAAGCAAAATGCGTAAGTACAAGTGGCAGACCTTGTGGAATCGTGCCATTTTACTTCGTCACTACGGCTTTACGGCCGATATGTATGCCGAGGAGCTGGCTATCAGCCATGGCAACAATAAGGATGCCTTCTCGGCGGGTACAATTCGCGATTGGGCTGCAGATATGGGCGCCGAACTCTCTAAGCAACTTGAAGGTGCAAAACCTAATATGGTGGTTGATAGATTGAAGATGTTGGAGTACGAAACGGTAAATGACCGCATTATGGCAAAGGCGGGCTATCGTCTGGCTGCGCTCCTTAACGATGTGCTTAAATAGAAAAACAATAACTCTACAATGAACAAGAAACTTATAATTTTATTGGTGGCAGTAGCGTTGCTGTCGGTCAATAAGGCGATGGCGTGGGGAGGTTTTGCTCACTCGGCCATAACCGAGATTGCCGAGCGCAACCTCACTCCCGAGGCGCGCGAGAAGATACACCACTATCTGAATCACTCGTTGCCATTCTATGCTATTTGGATGGATCAGCATCGCTATACCGACCCTTATCGTCCATCTGGTAAGTGGCATAGCAACTGGATGGATAAGAATGGCGCTGTAGATATGAATAATGAATACTGCGCCGCATATCAGACCACACGTGTTTGGAACGAGTTGAAGAACTACAAAAAGATGGCGGATAAGGATGTCAAACTGAATCTGCTCTACCTTATTCACCTCGTGGCAGATATGCATTGTCCTTGCCACAATGTATGGCCTAAGGAGTCGCATCCGCAGTATCGATACCACCTTACTAATAATAAAGGTAAGAAGGAGAGCTTCCACAAGTTCTGGGATAACGATGCTATTCTCTACGGTCGTAAGAAGTGGACCGTAACCTACTATGCCAACAAGATGGCAACCCTCTCGGAGAAGGAGATAAAGAAGATTTGCAAGGGAACACCTTACAAGTGGGCAGTAACGAGCCTTCCAAACGCGGAGCGCACCTTCGAACTCACTCCAAAGGGCTCGAATGTGCAGAAATACAGTAAGGCCGACCGCTTGGAGATGCGTCGCATTTCGGACGAGGAGATTCTCAAGGCGGGTTATCGTCTGGCTTATGTTATGAATCAGATCTTTAAGAAGTAAGGAGGGCTGAGTATGAAGAAGTTATTTATTACACTCGCCCTTGCAATGGGCGTATATACGGCACAGGCGTGGAATTGGGTTTACGATCAGGCGGCATTACTCCTGGCGTTCGAGAGTATGACTCCCGAGGCTCAGTCTGTGATGAAACAATACTTGGGCGAGAATATCCGCCAGCAGATTCAGACCTTCGAGCAGGCTCGCAAGAAGGGCCAGTTACTCGATACAGCCGATTGGCGTACCGTAACGCTCGATATGGATCTGAAGGCGGTGGTAGCTGACGATAAGAACGCTATCGCACAGCTCGAAAATGCGGTTGATGTTGTTAAGGCCTGCGCATCGAAGAGCAGCGAGGAGGTTGCTTTCGCAATCCACAAGATTATCGAGCTGACAATCGAGATGCACAATGTGGGCAATGTATATCTTGAGGAGTTCCCATATTCGAAGGAGGACTTCGAGTTCCAGCAGTCGATGGGAGGTTATGGCGCAAAGGAGAAGTTCCGCCCTCGCAAGTGGAAGCACTTCTGGTCGTACGGCTTCTCGGTATTCCACTCGTCGTGGTCGGCAGAGATGCATGTTCGCGACTTGAAGGTGTGCCACGGCCGCTACAAGGAGCAGTATATGGCGGGTACAATTCGCGATTGGGCTACCGATATGGGTAAATTGGTGAAGCCGCTCTATGCTTGGGCCGACCCAACCTGCAGACTCTCGCGTCAGGCTCATGCCGAAGAGGAGGAGCGCTTCTATGCGGGTGTGGCTCGCGCGGCATATCGTATCGCTGCATTGATGAATAGTGCAACCAAATAGAGATAACACAATAACCAATCTCACAATAAAATTATGAAGAAGAGAATTTTAAAGCTTGCTCTTGTCGTGGTGGCGCTGTTCGCTACCGAGAGAGTAATGGCGTGGGGAGGTTTCGGCCATACCGTGATAGCGTATGCAGCCGAGCAGTTCCTCACTCCCGAGGCTAAGCAGAAATGTCATCACTACCTCCGTTCGACACTCGCTTTTCAGGCGTCGTGGATGGATCAGTACCGATCGATTGAGGGCTATACCGAGTGCGATAAGTGGCATAGCACAAATATCGATGCCAACTACAAGGTGGTCAAAGGATTGCCTTCGACCGGTGCCTACCATATCGAGCGCATCCGCAAGGAGATGCTCAATGGCGGCTACAAGACAATGTCCGATTCATTGGTGAAGGTCAACTTGCAGTACCTTATCCATATGATTGGCGACCACCACTGCCCTGTGCATGTGCGTTGGAGCAAGAAGGAGCATCCCGAGTTCTTCTACAGCCTTAAGAAGAGTGGCAAGAAGCTCGGATATCACAAGTTCTGGGATGGCTCGATTGCATCTTGGCGTAAGGGCTGGACTGCAGACCGTTACTTCGAGGAGATGATTAAGCTGCCTAAATCGGCAATTAAGAAGGTGCAGAAGGGCGATGGTTACACATGGACACAGGAGACGGCAGATGTGTCGCGTAAGTGTTTTAGACTGACACCGAAGGATACCGATATCTCAGAGTTGTCGCGCGAGGAGCGCGAGGCTATTCACGTTGTAGTCGATCGTCAGGCGCAGCGTGCGGCATATCGCTTGGCGGGAGTGTTGAATGAAATTTTTAAGGAGTAAGGACTTATGAAGAAGATACTTTTGTTATGTGTGGCAATTCTTGTCGGAACGCTTTCGGCAAGTGCTTGGAAACCACAGTTGGATAAGGCGGTCCTGCTGGTTGCTTGCCAAAACCTTAACCCGGCGGCACAGCGTACGCTGAAAAACTATATCGGTGAGGATCCTACCATGGTGGCAGGTTATCTGGCATCACTTCGCAAGAGTGGCAGTAACCTCGAAACCAAGGGTTGGCACAGACTTCACCTCGACACAAATCTTCTCCCTGCAGCAAAGGATGAGAATGATGCATTGGTGCAGATTGAGAAGGCCTTGGCGGTGATTAAGAATCGCAAGAGCCATGATACCGAGGAGGTTACATTTGCCATCAGAACCGTGGCTAATCTCGTGATTGATATGCACAATATCGCAAATGTAACGCTCGAGAGCTATCCTGTATCTGCCAAGGATTTTCAGGTGAACACATCGAAAGGTACCGCGAATGGTCGTAAGGCCAATATCGTGCCGATGTCGTGGCGTTCGTTATGGACCAACACCTACACAAATTTCCACAGCGGATACTCGCCTCAGATGTATACCGAGGATATCGAGTTGATGTTTGGCGATAAGAAAGCGGAGTTTACTAAGGGCTCGTTGCGCGATTGGGCGCACGACATAGGTGGTTACACCTCGTCGGTTTACGACTTCTTGCAGAAGAACGATAACAACTTCCTTCACGCTACAATTCAGGCAC